>JBDSLD010000009.1:0-10643 GCA_039916545.1 Ferruginibacter sp. | reverse complement strand
GGAATAATTATCTCGGAATATGGGGTAGAAGGGCTGGTACAGCGTAAGTACAAAACAGGTATCGAGATAATCTCGCTGGAAGCAATTAAAAATTTTATGAAGGCCTGGGGGCATCCCTGGGGTATGGGTGGCATCGAAAAAAGATTCAGTGACCATGAAACCAAGAGTGCATTTGGCAAACAGCTCATTGTAAAAGACAATGAAACCCTGGTCATAAATTCTGCGGAGAATAATTTTATCGTAGAAAAGTTTTTGATGGGTAAAAATTCAATTATAAAATTTGAGGAGGATGTCAAGGAATTGAATATAGTTGCATTGACAGCGTCTTTTGGCAAAGGTGCACAGATAGATGGAAGAGGCTGGAATGGACAAGATGGGAGGTCCGGATCAATGGGAAATTCAAATTACGGGTCTAATTGCGGGGATGGCGGAAACGGAGGTAGTGGCGATAATGGCGAAGGTGGATATAACGGCGTACGCATCACTTTGAAAATGGGAATATCAAAAATTGATGGCCTGGTCATCGACCTGGATGGTGGAAGGGGCGGCGGTGGTGGCAGCGGTGGCAAAGGCGGCTCGGGCGGCGGCGGGTCCTCAGCTACAGATGGTTGCCAACCCGGCGATGGCGGCAATGGAGGGCGTGGTGGCAATGGCGGAAACGGGGGTAACGGCGGCAACTTGCGGATAGATTATTTTTTCCTGGATAAACAGGAAAAGGAGTTAAGTGCCAGTGATATCTTAATCTACGTTGAACCTGGTAATGGAGGAGCGGCGGGTAGTGGTGGGGGTACAGGATCAGGCGGAAACGGGCCTAGTGGAATGAAGGATGGGAAATCCGGAAACTATGGAAATTCGGGAAATTCCGGGCGACCGGGAAGGGTGGGCAACCAGGTGTTAATAAAAATTTAGGACTTTTAAACCTTTAATCAGGGAATTCATTTTTTTGCTTTTAAGGATTCGACAAGTTCAGCTGGGGGTTATTTTTAATTCGTATTCATGTTAATGTGAAATTTTGAATAATGTGTTATGGGGCTACACAGTTAACAGGTTGCTCGCCGGAGCAAATCCACGAATGTTTGTTATCTGCAAAGAGGTTATGCAGCTGGCATAAAATAACAGGTTCGTTAACATTAACCTGTATTTATTTTAAATATAAGATTTTGATATAGGCGGCTGTGATTGAATAAAAGTAGCGAATAGGCCTGGTAGAATATCTTGCTAATGGATGTACTTCCATTCGACAAGTGAAGTTTTTTTATCTGGCTGTTGATGTGTCACCAGGGTTAAGGTATACTGGTGGAGTAATTAAATGTACGTCCCAGCGGGGTTTTCACAGTATAAGAAATGAAGCTGGAAAAACTACAACTGTGAAACCCTGCTGTCCGAAAATCTCCAGGCTCGGATTAATTAGTTTTTACCAGGGATAAATTTGTATCTCAGCTCGCTGTTGCGTCTTCGGACCAACAAGCGAAGTCTTGTTTCTAAAAGATGTTTGTATAATGCCAACAGGGCATGCTCGAATCAGATCATCTCTAAAAACCAGTTGTGTTTCCCGACCAATAACCGAAATTTAGTTTTTAAAATCTATTATACAAAGTCCCGCTGTAACTCAATTATAATGATGATCATTTCCGCCGCCCAGGTTCATGTCCCAACAAGCCGAAATGACCACGCGGAATATTAAATATAATCCGCGCAAGTACCCATGACTTGCTCTTACAAATATGCTGTACATTTGAATTTTGCAATTATAAAAATCATGAAGACCATCTCACTGGAAGAATTTTACGAACAGCATGCTTCTCTTATTCCTGAAGAGATCAGCAAAGAAATCGGGCATTTTAATGTTTTTAAGATGGAAGACCTGATGGCAAAATTTAAAGTAAAGCCATTTATGCCTTACAACCGAAGGGCCTATTACAAGATCAGCCTGATCGTTGGTAGAAATAAGGCGGAATACGCCGACAAAGTAATTGACATAGAAAAAAATGCACTTCTTTTTGCAACGCCGAAAGTACCTTATCATTATCTTCCGCAGGATGAAAACCAGGCTGGTATATTTTGCATTTTTACGGATGAGTTCCTGGTCAAAAATAAAAGCGGGATCGTATTAGACGAATTGCCGATTTTTAGAGCCGGCGGCTATCCTGTTTTCAACCTTACAGATGCAGAGGCGGCAGAGATAAGGGTGATTTTTGAAAAAATGTACCGGGAATTATCAGCAGATTATGCCTACAAATACGACCTGTTGCGAAATTACGTGATCGAATTAATACATTACGGCCAAAAACTACAGCCGGCAACAGCTCTTTACCCGGCGCACAATGCTTCCGCCCGTGTGTCTTCTTTATTTATTGAACTATTGGAAAGGCAATTTCCTATAGAATCTCCCCGTCAAAAACTTAATTTGCGCACGGCAAAGGACTATGCGGATAATTTAGCTGTTCATGTAAATCACCTCAATAAAGTACTAAAAGAAAATACAGGAAAAACTACCACGGAATTAATCACCGGCAGACTGATCCAGGAAGCTAAGATCCTTTTAAAACAAACTAACTGGAATATCTCTGAAATTGCCGGCAGCCTGGGTTTTGAAGAGGTTGCTCATTTCTCCAATTTCTTTAAAAAACAAACCACACAAGCTCCCCTGGCTTTCCGGTCTTAGGTATTATTTGAATTTCGCAAATAGCTGATTGATCTTTGCAAAACCCGAATAACCTTTTTGTCGCAATTTTGTTCCATCAAATTAAAACTTAACAAGATGCAACAACAACAAAACAAGATCCTCATTACAGGTGGAGCGAGCGGAATCGGATTTGGAATGGCCGAAAGATTTATTAGGGAAAATAATACAGTAATTATTTGCGGAAGGCGTGCAGAAGCGTTGGCAGAAGCCGCCGATAAATTACCCGGTTTAATTACAAAAGAATGTGATCTGGCATTGGAAAATAACCGGGTAGAACTTTTTAAATGGATCTCAGCAGAACATAGTGATTTAAATGTGCTGGTTAATAACGCAGGCATCCAGCATTGGATGTCGGTTTCAGATGCTGATTTTTTTACAAAAGCAAAACAGGAAATCACCACTAACATAGAAGCGCCATTGCACCTGACCTCGCTTTTTTTAGAATTAAAATCACCGACCACGATTATGAATGTTACCTCAGGACTGTCGTTCGTGCCGTCGATCAGGGTACCCGTGTACTCTGCTACGAAAGCATTCTTTCATTCCTTCACGCTTTCATTGCAGGCTTTGCTGGCATCAAGAAATATCGAAGTCATCGAAGTAGTGCCTCCCGGATTGAATACCGACCTGGGTGGTAAGGGGATACACGACATATTTCCACCGGTAAGCGATTTTATCGAGTCAATATTTAATCAATTGAAAGAAAGTAAAACTCAATTGACATTCGGAACCAGCGAAGCAGTAAGTAAAGCAGGGCAGGAAATACTGCAGCCAATTTTTGCAAGATTAAACCAGCTCACTTAAAAAATTACTATGGGCAGGTCCCGGGTGAATCCTGTAGCGTTTTCTGTTTAAACAAGCTATTTTGCCGGTCGTTTTGATAAATCAGGTTTGCTGGAGAATCTTATTAATCTATCTTAATAGTAGCTTAATAAACGGCCCCAAAGCTATTGGTTTGATATTTGTTCTATCGTTAATTAACCTGACATAAAATGGATAGATTTAAATTAAACCCAATATGCTGAAAAGTTCCGGCCTCAAAATGTGTTATTTATTACGCACGCTAATTTTAATGACATTATTTTCAGGTGTATTTACGAGTGCCAATAGTCAACAATTACCTCCCGATTCCCTTAAAGTAGATTCTTTGCGCATTAGCTCAGGCACAGCACCCAAAGCCGCTGACAAACTATATTTACAATACGATGTAGGTGATCTGTTCCAGGATATTTTCCATCCGGGCAAGCCGACTGATTCACTGCATAAAAGATCCGGGATCACAGTGATACCGAATATTGCCGCTAACCCCACCATTGGTTTCCAACTTGGTATAAAGGCAGTTGCAGGGATTAAATTGGGGAGCAATCCGAAGACGCTTATGTCAGTCGCAGCCACCTCGGCTTCGATTACTACAAAGGGCATTTTGTATTTTTATGTGAGCCACAATGTTTTTACCAATGCCAATAAGTGGAACCTTCAAGGCAGCATTGTGGTCGCTAAGTCAGTAACACCCGATTTCGGAATGGGTATCGGCCATGGAGGAGGCGTTACCACAGAAGACAAAGTGCTTACTAACGCCGAACGTAAGGGGCATGTTCTACATTCCCTGTATTATATTTTCAGGGAAAAAATATACAAGGAGGTGTCGCCAAACTTTTTCCTGGGTGCCGGTTTGTCTTTTGAAATAAGAAGAAAAATTGAGGACCGGGCAGCAAAAATAGATTCTTTAACACCCTACAATGTTTACAATGCGCGTTACGGTTTTGCTCCGGATCACTATAATTCAAATGGTATTTTGTTTAGTGCAGAATATACAACGCGTGATAATCAAAACCGCGCTTACAAAGGCATTTACGCCGATGCAGGTTTCCGGTTGAACCAAACCTGGCTGGCAAGTTCAAAGAATGCTTTGTCGTTCACTACAGACTTTAGAAAATACATCAGCCTTTCTCATCGCAACCCAGAGCATGTGATCGCTTTTTGGAATTGGGGAACTTACCTGATCAGCGGCGCGCTACCCTATCTTGAATTGCCTGGTACGGGCAAAGACCCCGGCAGTCGCAGTGGAAGAGGCTATACCGTTACCTATTTTAAGGGTACAAAGTATAACTATTCGGAAGTGGAATACCGCTTTCCCATTACGCGCAATAAGTTTTTGAGTGGAGTCACTTTCTTTCACCTGCAGACGGCCAATAATGAATTAGGAACTAAATTATTCGAGCAATGGCAACCTGGCGGAGGTGCCGGTTTGCGGGTGTTGTTTAACAAAGCAACCCGAACTAATCTATGCCTGGATTATGCCTTTGGTAAATATGGTGCTAAAGGATTCTTTTTGGGGTTAAATGAGGCGTTTTAAGTTTTAGTTGAACCCTGGTTTTTTCAATGATAAAAAACGTAACCTTTATTTATAGGTTAATTTTTAAGGTGCCTTCAATTTAATGCTGCGAGCTATTCCTCAACAGCTTTATTCAATACATTTTTTGCAGATAACAAAATCACCAGCGCAATAATTACTGTAGTAGCCATCACTGCGGCCATTGCTGTTATCGCACCTAAAGGCAACATCCCCACGCAAGCAGAGATCAGGCCGCCGATACCGATTTGTATAAAACCGAGCAACGCTGAGGCGGTACCTGCATTTTTTGAAAATGGTGCCATGCAAAGCGCCGCCGCATTGGGATAAGTAATACCACAACAGGAAAGCAATATAAAAAGCAGGATGAGCACGGCAGTTAATCCATACCATTCCTGTATCGATCCAAATAAAAATATCACTGCTCCGGTTACCTGCACCATCAGCACGACTTTCAATATCTGTTGGTTGGTAAATTTTTTTGTAAGGATATGGTTGAGCTGGCTTCCGCCAATAAACCCCACGGAAAGCAAAGCAAATACGCCGCCATACAACTTTTCATTTAAATGAAAATGATCCATAAATATGGCCGGGGAGTGCGCCACATATACAAACAGGCCAGAGAAAGAAAATGAGCCTGCCAGTGCGAATGCATAAAAACGCGGGTTTGTCAACACCGTTTTAAACCCGTTGATGATTGGGACAGGTTTAAGAGAAATCGTTTTATCTGCGGGGTGTCCTTCAGGTAAAAAGAAAAATACCAATAGTAAAATCAGCAGGGTGATCACTGCTAGCACTATGAAAACCGCGTGCCATCCCCAGGTGGTGATAATAAAACTTCCGGCCGTGGGTGCCAGCAGTGGTGATGCACCTAATATCAATACAAGCAATGAAATTACACCTGCGCTTTTATGAACCGGGAAAAAATCCCTTACCATTGCCATGGCCGCAACAGATGCCACGCAGCCGCCAATTGCCTGCAAAAACCTGATCGCCCAAAGCGCTTCAATGGTAGTAGTGGTGAAGCAACCGATGGTTGCGATGATGTATAAAATGAGTCCAACGTACAAAGGCGGTTTTCTTCCAAATCGGTCGAGCAATGGGCCGTAAATTATTTGGCCAATCGCATATCCTAAAAAGTAAGTAGATACAGACAGCGCCACTTTGTCGATCTCCGTATGAAAATCCCTGGCAATCCTTGGAAACGCAGGCAGGTACATGTCTATAGAAAAGGGGGTGATGGTGTTTAGTGCTCCAAGAATAAGTATAAGGAAAAAGTTTTGTTGTTTGCTCCGCTGTGCTTCAATCATAAATTGTCTTTGAAATATTTCCGCGGCAAATGTAAAACAATATGGGCCGCGGATAAATGCATTCTCCAAATATCGCCGCTCTTAAGCTTACTCAGTAGCATTAAATAGCGGAGTATCAAAGCGCTGTACAAGTTCTTATACAATTCGCCAAACCTCACCGGTTTCAAAAACCTGTGAGGTTTTTGGAGGCAGTAAGCTGCCGGTAACATGTCGATTGGTTTATACTATGATGTTTATGGTCGTTATAATTTACGCTTTCAGGTTAGCAGGTAAGTACCAGTTAATACAAACGTCGATTTATAAAACGGGCTAAACGGTAATATTGTCTTTGGAAAATACCTTAGATTTACATGGTTCATTTTAATGATCCAGCTCAATTATGCAGGTATTAGCACGCGGGAAATATTCAGGTTTGGTTACTAACACCAGTGTTAACCAGCAGGTAATTGCCAGCATTACTTCTTATAATTCCGATAATTTTAATGGTGAGCTTCATTGCCACGATAATGCCCATTTTAGCTTCGCGATCGCGGGAGGTTGTGTGGAGCGGAAGAAAGATGAATACGAAATAAGTCCGGGCACCATTACCTATTACGGCGCGGGAGAACAACACCAGGTAATGAAGATACCTGTTGAAACCAAGCGGATAAATCTTGAAATTGAAGCCGGCTTTTTTCGTGACTATTGCGTTACGGAACAGGAAGCAAGACTTGCTATCACCAAAAATCCTGATGCCAAGTTTTTGATGGTAAAGATGTGTCACGAGCTGATTACGAACGATCATTTTTCTGAAGTTGCAATCCAGTTGTTATTGCTGCAACTTATCGCCAAATCAAAAAAACTCGTGAATGAAAGCAGGCTGCCGGCCTGGGTAACTTTGCTATACACCTACCTGCATGAGCACACCGATGAGGCAACCAGTCTCACCGAACTTGCGAATTTAACAGGCATTCACCCGGTTACCCTATCTAAACAATTTCCCAAATATTTTAATTGCACGCTGGGCGAATATAAACGGAAGCTGAAGATCGAAAGATCGCTTTCGCTGATCAAATCACCGGGAACCACCCTTACTGATGTAGCTTATGAATGTGGTTTCTTCGACCAGATACATTTTACCAGGAATTTCAAAGCGATGAATGGAATACTACCCAAAGATTTTCGGAAGCTTTGAATGGACCAGCTTTTTTGTAAATTAGCTGATCACACCATTAGAAGATATCCTGTAATGTTGTCTTGTTTAAAATTTGCGGTAATTAAAAATGCCGGTGAATTTATGCCAGCGGCATAGCCTGTTGTAGATACTAAACAAAAAGTGCATTTGCTCCAGCGGAGCAACCTGTCAGTTAATCAATCAATATAATAAAGTAGATATTGGCTTCAAAAGGCGATCAACCGTTATCGGGTCTCCATTAATTTACAGGTTGCCCCTACCGGGGTAAATGTTATACCATTCTTATTCTACCAATAGGTTGCCCCTCCGGGGCAGGATATTGCCAAAAAAGTGCATTTGCTCCAGCGGAGCAACCTGTCAGTTAATCAATCAATATAATAAAGTAGATATTGGCTTCAAAAGGCGATCAACCGTTATCAGGTCTCCATTAATTTACAGGTTACCCCTACCGGGGTAAATGTTATACCATTCTTATTCTACAAATAGGTTGCCCCTCCGGGGCAGGATATTGCTACTGACTCGTCCAGAAAAGGGTTACACATCGTTTATCGAGCGTTTGATTTTGTTTAAATGCCCGATAAACAATGTTAATATTCAATTGTATAAAGTCGGGGCCTGGATGCGAGCTAAGGAATGCGGTTGTATAATAACTATCTGACTGAATTAAGGCACAAAATGGCAGCAGCGAAGCTATTTTCGACTTTACTTTTAGTTGGTAGAAAAGCTACCTAAAGATGGGAGCAATTTTATCATTCACATCCCCCGACCGGTTACAGTTGGTCAGGATCACAAAACCACATTTTAAATTTTTATAGAATCGCATGTTGCAGGTAAAATCGCCATTGTTGCCGCTATGAGAAAACAGGTCTCCGTGTTTTGTTTTCTTTACCGCAAAACCCAATGTCCAGGCTTCGCCACTGTCGTCGATCCAATCCTGATTGGTGAGGTAAACCTGGCGTTTCAGCATTTCGTTTAAAGATGCAGTGGAAAGGCCTTTACCATTCATGATACCAATTATGAAACGCGTATAGTCATTCGCGTTAGTATGTAAGCCACCTGCCGCGCTGAACTCTTCAAATTTTTTCAGCACCCCCGGTTTATTGATACCATCATCGTTTTGCTGCCGGTACCCGATGGCTTTGTGTGAAGCGATAAAATTATTCCACCCGAATTTAGCCTGCCTCATTGCCAGTGGCATACATACTTCTTTATGTACAATGTTTGTAAGGTCGGTAGTTGTCGTGTGAAGTAACACTACCATTACATTTACCAGGTACTGAAATCCTTCACCGGAATAAGCGAACTGAGTGCCCGGGGTAAACTTGATGTACTGCGCTCCTTTTGGCACATGCAGGCTGGAATCTGGCGGCTCATATTCATGCCAGTTGGGAAGACCGGTTGTATGATCCAGCACCATGCGGGCAGTAAATAGTTTATAGCGTTCATCATAAGCAATTTCCGGGTAGGGCGCATATTTATACAAAGGCGTATCCAGGTTAATGATGCCTTTATCCACCATTTTCATCACGAAGTAAGCAAATACCGGTTTACTCATGGAGCAGGCTTCAAATAAGGTATTGGTATCTGCTTTGATCTTTTTTTCCAGGTTCGCATAGCCGAAAGCTTTTGAGTAAACGATCTTTCCATCATTGATGAAAGCCACCGACATACCCGGAATATGGAAAGAATCCACGGCGTCCTGCAACATTTGATCCATGTACATTTTAGGTATGATTTTGCCGGAAGGCATGCGGATCTGCCCTGCCCGGGTTTTATTTTTCAGGATATTTACCGCGGCAGTGAGCACCGGATCTTTTTTTGCCAGCAGGTCCGTTTGATGATTGCGTATTTCAATGTCTACCGGTACGCCAACGCGCTCGTAATTTACCAGGTCTGCATCAAAATACCTTTCGTTAGAAAGAGAGAGTAACCATTTATTGGGTAATGTAAAGCCATACATATCTGAGAATATTCCCCTGGTATTGGTGCCGGCAATACGCACCTGTGGCAGTTGCCTCATCAGCAAAGCAAAAACATCAGCGGCGCTTACGGTTTTATCATTGGTTAATAAGAACACCGGTTTTGTAAACGGCTTTGTTCCTTTGGGTTCCAGGTACCAGGTTTGCGGGTTGACCATTTCTTCATAACCGCCAGCCGTTTTTCGTGTCTTTTTATATGAACCCACTTGTTTTGTTGTAACGAAACGGTCGGCTACTTCGTACGCGAATTCATCATTGCCGCCGATATTATCCCGGGTATCGATCACCAGGCCTTCGAGCTTTTCAAATTTTTTAAAAATGGTATCGAGGTATTTTCCTGCGACTACTGCATCGGGAATATTATCTGCAGATCCGTCTACAAAGCAACGGTTGAATCGGAGGTAGCCAAATTTGCCGGCTGCTGCATAAGTAAATAAAGGTTTACCATCGCGGGCCGGCCCGATAAATTGTAACTGGCCCAGGCCAGCTGCCGGCACCGTAATTTTCGCCAGGTTCCAGAACGCCGTCTTTAGGCTATCAGTAGGAAATTCATTGACGAACTGTGAAGGTTTGGCAGACTTAAATTGTTTAACACCCGGTACGATCAAATTAATATGGTTATCCTGGAAAAGAGAAAGCATTTCTGTAAAGATGCTGTACAAGGAATCGTCAGAAGTTTGAGCGCTTATCCGCGGCCGGTAGTCTTTATACACCTGGTGCCAGTCAACTTCCCGCAACCTGAAATTGGCGTAATTATCTTCGAAAGTGTGCCAGACTATTTCAAAATTAAGTTCGGGTGCAGATAGTCCAACTGTATCTTTTGGATACGACACTGGATTTTGCGCATACAGCACACCTGTAGTAATATTTAAAAGAAGAAAAATAAGCAGTGACTTTATCATTTTTTTAAATTATGGCATCGTGAATTAACCTGGGTTACCTGATATGGGAACACAAAAGTAAACTTATGGCGGGCAGTGAAATAGTATGAAATTAGCAGGTTGATTTTTTTCTGATCAACATCAAAATTGAGGGTAAACCAATCAGGTAACATATTATGAACAGATTTCAAACGCGGATTAACCGCTGACATACAGGGGCAACAGGATGCAAATACATCCCAATATTTATTGGACTTTAT
>JBDSLD010000008.1:0-138221 GCA_039916545.1 Ferruginibacter sp. | reverse complement strand
AAAAAAGAGGATCTTATTATCAACCGATGTTTTATAGGCCATTTCCCTGCTTTGGGAGAAGCCGCCGCCTACGCCAAAACCCTGTGTCAGCGCCCGGTTGCTATATGGCTGGGAATATGAAAAAGCTAAATTTTTTGTATAGCCATTGATAAGGAAAATGCGGAGGGGATCGCGCCTGCCACTAAAATTATAATGTACAAATTTCACCCCGTAGTTTACCCTCGAAAGGTCGCCTTTATATTTTACCAGCCACTCATTAAAGCTGCGGTCAACAATTTGAAACTGGGGAAGAGGAAAGAGGTACCACCTTTCTCTAACCGTAACGATCACATCAATTTCATAAGCTGAGATCATTGCCAGGTCCATTTTTACCTCATGAAATAAAGTGGTATTGTAAACCTGTTGTCGGGCTAATTGAAAAGCGTCATTCAGTGTGCCGATTATAATGGAGTCGCCGGGTTTAAATTGTATTTCCCGAAGGATCATATAGTCCTTCGTTTTCTTGTTTCCCTTAATAATGATCGAGCGCACTACCAGTTTAGCTGAAGAATCTATGGAAGTAAGCGGAAGCTTATTAACAGGCTGCATGGACACTTCAACATTTTGTGCTGATGCATTTGCAGCGATTATAATGAGCAGGCAACTATAATATATTTTTTTAAAAAAACTCATTAATACAACACCTCCCTACGCACGGGCTTTTAAAGTAATTCATATAAAACGTACAACAGTTTTTGCAAGGAAGTTTTGTAGGGGCTAAATATCCAGGTAACTCATTAAATGGCGATAGTTGCTATGTATTTCATTTTCAAATTTTTCATCACCAAAGTAATAGATAATATCGTATTCATATCGTTCAAATGCAGATACGATAGCGGCTATTTCTTTTTTATTCAGGTGCAGGGATACGGTGAGCAGACCTGTATCGGGTTGGATAGTGGTGTTCAGGTGCAGAATGGTAGCATCGTTACTTTCTACGATACGGCTGATCTCAGAAATGGCGAATTGCGAGCGTTCCATTTCGATTATGATGATGCCTCCTATTTCATTGGCGCCAGAAAAATCGCCCAGCGCTTTCAACAGATCGGTAACCGTAATAACGCCAACCAGTTCTTTTTCTTCATTGGTAACGGGCACTACCGTGGTTTCAAATTGGTTGCTGCATTTTACGGCATTGAGGAAATGTTCGTTTTCTTTAACAAAAGCGGCGATAAAACTTTCCTGTAAAAATTCAAGGGTACCTTTTTCTTCTTCCACATCCAGCAGGTCATCTTCGCTGATCATCCCCAGGTATTTATCTTCGGACACTACCGGCAAGTGGGTAACACGATAATCGCTAATCAGTTGCAATGCTTTACTAACGCTATCCTGCAACTGTAGCCGGGGTATATTGTTATTGATAAGTTCCGCTGTAAGCATGTACAATGTTTGAGATGAATATAGTACCCAAAAATTAAAACGACCGGGGTTTTAACGAATAAAGACAACTAATATTATCAAACTGTTGCAGCAGGTGTTTTTTGTTTGGCCAAAAAAGCAGATAATATCCTGTTAAATTCTGACGGTACTTCCATCATTGGGGCGTGGCCGCATTTATCAACAAAATGAAGCTCACTATTTGGAATAAGCCGGTTGAATTCTTTGCCTACGAAAGGCGGGGTAATGGTATCATTATTTCCCCAGATCAGGCAGGTAGGTTGTTTTATTTCGTTTAGTTCTTCGCCAAGGTTATTGCGGATAGCACTTTTTGCAAGGGCTATAATTTTTATTACTTTCAGCCGGTTGTTGGTTATTTCAAATACCTCATTCACCAGTTCTTCTGTCGCCATTGCAGGATCGTAAAATGTAAGTTCAGTTTTTTTACGAATATAATCCCTGTCGCCACGTTTAGGGTAAGTATCACCCATGCCATTTTCAAATAATCCCGAACTACCAGTCAGGATGAGCGTTTTAATGCGATCCGGATTTTTTAATATATGGACAAGGGCCACGTGCCCGCCCAGCGAGTTGCCCAACAAATGGATATTATTATAACTGCGGTGCTCAATAAACTTTTGGACAAATTTTTGAAGTCCGCCAACGGATGTGTGCAATAGATCCAGCTCCAGCAAGGGCAGCATCGGAACAATCACTTTATGAGTCTGTTTGAAATGCTCGATCAACGGCATGAAATTACTCAGTGCCCCAAATAAACCATGAAGCAGCATAAGCGGTTCACCCTGGCCCTCTTCTATGTATTTGAACTTTCCGTCTTGTCTGATTTCGTAACTCATTCTGCTTTAACTAATAATAAATTCGCTCAATAACTGTTTGCTAAAGTAAGTAATCGGGCTAAAATTACATTAAATAAAATAATGCCTCAAATTTACTGTTGAATTTTGTCAGAAACGCCGTCAAAAAAAGCTTCGAGTTGGGTAAACGTATCTTTAAAAAGCGGGATCGCTTTGCCAAAACCGTCTATCACTTTTGGTCCGAGCGGGGCCACCAACGGGTAAATTTTTGAAGCTTGAATAGTAGATTTTTCAAATATGTGTATTTTGTCGGCATAAAACAGGAAAACACTGAAAATAATGGTGTACAGAACAACATAAAATACTACTCCACCCAGGCGGTTTGCCCAACCTAGCATCACCATTTGAAACGTTTTTTCAATGAGTTTACCACCCAGGTGAACTAAAAAAACTACGAGGAAAAAAACAAGCGCAAAGGAGATTACCGGCAACCATTTTGAAGATATAGACACATTGTCCTGCAACCGTACAGCTACTGCCGCTGATAATTTTAAAGCGGCGGCAAGTCCGACGATAAAAGCTATTATTGAAAAAAGGCCAATGATCAGGCCTTTTTGGTAACCCTTAACAATGGCAATAAAAATAAATATGACGAAAATGATGTCTAACATGTCGCTTTGCAACTTTCTATTTAGAAAGGTTTTGTAAGATAATACATGTCGAATTTACCGTCAATGCTTTTTACGGGTATTATTGCCGGTAAGCATAGATCGCAGGATGGTTTAACAAAATATTGGTGAGTATTTGTTTGGTTAAGAGCAGGATTATTTTTTTGTTACTTCTTTTTTGAGAGGCGGTAACCCCGGATTATTCATCAATACCTTGTAGTTGCAATCATACCGGTCGTGAAGACACGAACCGAAGGGGGACATGCTGTTTCATGAAAACACAAACCGGGGCTGGATATGTCCAGGGCTTTGAATCAGATCAAATTATTTACTCAGCAACTCTTTTACAATATTGCTGATCGTTTTTCCATCAGCGAGCCCTGCCAGTTTTTTACTGGCAACGCCCATTACTTTTCCCATATCTGCAGGCGATGCTGCGCCTGTTTCCGCGATGATCCCAGCCACCGCATCTTTGATTTCAGCCTCGCTCAATTGCTTTGGAAGGAATTTTTCTATTACTTCCATTTCTTCTTTTTCTTTATCTGCCAGGTCGGTACGGCCTTGTTTCTCAAATATTTCCAGGGAGTCCCTGCGTTGCTTCATCATTTTTTGAAGGAACTTTTGCTCAGTTGCTTCATCTATTTCTCCTCCCGCGCCTGGTTCTGTTTTCGCTTTGATGATCTCGGCTTTGATCGCACGCAGGCTACGCAATACACCTTCGTTCTTAGCTTTCATCGCCTCTTTCATTTCGGTCATTATTTGTTGCTCTAAACCCATGTTGAGAAATTTATATTTGTAAATATTATTGTTTTTGCAGCGTGTAATTATGGCTGTTCTTTTAATTGTATCGCTTTAAATTTCTCGGAAAATTGCCGGGCAAATTTTTTCATGTCGTCACTCAGCTCTTGTTGCTGGGTAGCCCTTTTAAATGTATCGGCCATCGTCATTAACATCTGGTAATAAAAATCTGCCATCTCGTCCATCATCATATCTTTTGTCCAAAGGTCGATGCGCAACGCCGTTTTATCTGCACCGTCCCAAAAAGCGATACACATGGCCTTTGCTTTTTGGGCCATATCGGCTGTGCTGTCAGAGGCCGTCCAGCTGATCTGCTCAGGCACTTTATGCGGATCTAATAATACGTCAATTTTTATAGTGGATTGGTTCATATCCTGGTAACTGTTTTCCTAATTAGCTGATTTACTAATTGCGAGTGCAAAGGTAATGTCATTTATAATAGAAACGGATAGGAGGAGAGAACAGAAAATACCAGGTAATTCATTTAATTGTTGCAAGTGATTTCCAAAATGTTTCCTCCGCTCCGCTTTCCTTAACTTGTTGAATTAACCGCCTTCCCTTATTGATAAGTTCACTTCTCCAGGTCTCATCTTTAAATAACAACATCATTTTAGCAGCAATGTCTTCAAAGTTCGAAGGGTCCACGTACAATGCAGCATCGCCGGCTATTTGCTTAATTGCGCCTGCATTACCGGTAATAACGGGTACACCTGATTGCATCGCCTGTAATGAAGATAAACCGGTGCCATCATGTATTCCGGGATATACGGATGCATATGCCGCAGCCGTGATCTTTGCTAATTCTTTTGCAGGGAGAGCAGTTAATAAAATTACTTCTTTCCGGAATTTATAAGTTTGGAGATCCTTAACAAAAGGTTCATCTGTTGAAACGGCGCTGGCTGCAATTACCAACTGCATATTGCTTTTCTGTCTTTTTTTAAAGAAAGAAAATGCCTTTAGTAAATTCAGCAGGTTATTTTTTTCATGGATCTCACCATTAAATAAAAAATACTCTTTGCCTTCGGTATACTTTTCTTTGACCGCCTCTTTTTCTTTCCAGTCTATTGGCAGATAATCATCACCCGCGATCAATTGCAATGTGCTGATTTTTTTTTCGCCGGTTAAATAATGCCGTGTAATATCCTTTGTTAAAAACTCAGAAGCGGTTACGATCACATTCGCTTTTTTTATAAAGGCGGGCATGTTTTTTTTCAAAAAATGCAACTGCATTTTTGAAACATATCCGGGCAAATTCAGATAGGAAAGATCACTGATAAAAAGGCATTGTGGTATTTTAGTACGCAGGGAGCAAAGGCCTGATGTATTAATAATGATATCCACCTTGTGTTTTTTGGCAATCCCTGGTAAGGTGTAATCAAGCCATATTTTCCATACAAGTGAATTGCTTGCCGCCGGCGATGAAACTACATAATTTATATTATCGGAAGTATTGGTACCCGCAGTAATTAATGCCCTGGCAATAAAAATAAACTGATGTTCAGGATGAGTGGCTGCGGCCGTAAAAAAGTAATTATAAAATACATCATTGCTGTCAGACTTACTTAACGAAACGGAATTAATGGCAATGATCATTCAATAAAATGTTATTAAAATTGCTGCTTAATAAACGCCTTATCAGTAGCAAACGAAATGATAAAAGTTACTACCGGTGATGGGTAGCCGACTAATTCCAATCTATGCTTATTTAAGCACTTTCATCTTTACGGTTTCAATCCTGGTATCGCTTACATTTAATATGTCAAACTGGTAATTGCCGACTGTAAAGGTTTCTTTTTGTTTAGGGATCTCGTCGCGGTTTTGAATGATAAACCCGCTAAGGGTTTCTGTTTCTTCGCTGTCAGGAAACTTCAGGTCATATTTTTCGGTGATGTAATCCAGCTCCAGCCTGCCGCTGAAAATAAATTCGTTGGTGGCTAATTGTTTTTCTACAAATTCTTCAGCACTATCGTATTCATCTTTTATATCTCCAAAAATTTCTTCCAGCAGATCCTCCATTGTAACAATACCCGCAGTACCTCCAAACTCATCAACTACCCAGGCAATACTTTTCCGTTCTTTACTGAACTTGGTCATGAGGTCGGTGGCGCTCATACTTTCAGGTATCAGCGGTATTGGAAGAAGAATGGAACCAATATCTGAGGGGTTTTTAAACAGGTCCAGCTGGTGTACATATCCTAAGATATTGTCTATATTTTTCTCAAAAACTACCAGCTTGCTTAGCTTGGTTTGTATGAACCTGTCTTTAACAGTTTCGATATTTGTGCTGATATCCACGCCATCGATTTCTTTCCTGGGGATCAGGCATTCCCTTATTTTTTTTTCACTTAAAGAAAGCGCGTTTTCAAATAATTCTTTATTGATCTCGGTCGTATCTTCTTCATCATGGTTCTTGCTTTGCTGAATAAAATGCTCAAGGTCAATTTTTGTGAACACATCTTTTTTCTCATTCAGTTTTACATTGAAAATATATTTCAATATCCACTCGGCAATATCTACAAAAAAAGAAGCGATACCTGAGAAAGTAGCAAAGAAAAATTGCGTGATATAAGTAATAAAGCCGCTGCTTAAAATGGTTTCATTTTTTGCACGGAAATAAGCTTTAAAAATGAATTCGAAAAAGAGGAGACAAAAAGTAGAGGCGATCGTTTCTATGATCAGGTGCAAATAAGGGTTGGTGATATCCCAGCTGTATCCGCCAATCCGGTTATGCCAAACCCCCGACATAAAAGTACTCCAAAGTAACCCATACACAACCAGTATCACATTGAAGCCGATCAGTACGGTTCCGATAAATCGGGCGGGTTTATCTGCATATTCGCCCCAGACCCTACCACTGTAGGTACCCTGTTTTTTCCTCAGTTCGATAGATAATTTATTCGCAGATACAAAAGCCATTTCTACTCCTGAGAAAAAACCCACGAGGATCAAAGAAATAAGTATTGCAAAAAGTGCTATCCAGTCCATATGGTAAAAATAGTAAAGATCATTGAAATAAAGTAATGGCGGATGTATTCAATTGTAGCTGGCTGGTTTCTCTAACGGTCATGTTTTCATTTATCTGTGAAACCAGGACCTTTATTGCAGTATAAAATCATTTACAATAATAGTAGCTTCCCCGCATGCTTTTAACAGGTCGTCATTTACGATCAGCTTATCAAAATGTTCCTTGAAGGATATCTCGTAGGCGGCCTTATTGATCCTTGCAGCAAGAGACTCGGGAGTTTCTGTACCCCGACCTTCCAATCTCTTTTTTAATTCTCCAACTGACGGGGGTTCTATAAACAACGTGATCGCCGAGGCTGGATATTGTTGTTTTACATGTATGGCACCTTTTACGTCAATATCCAATACCGGTATTTTTTCCTCATCCCAGATCCGTTGTAATTCACTTTTTAAAGTGCCATAATATTTCCCTTCATAAACCATTTCCCATTCTATAAATTCATTTTGCTGAATCTTTTGCTTAAAATTTTCTTCACTGATGAAGTAATAATCTACCCCGTTTTTTTCAATGCCCCTTGCTTTCCTGGTGGCCGCTGATATGGAAAAAGCCAGCTTTGGAAAAGTTTGCATGAGGTGACGGGTAATAGAAGTTTTGCCTGATCCGGATGGCGCTGTGATGATGATGATCTTATTTTGAATGGACATGTAAGAAGTGGTTATGACGATGTAGATTATCAGCAATTCCGGAATGCAGGGAGTAAATATATTCAAACAATAACCTCGACTGAATAGCGGCTTGATCCGGATCTGCCATGAAAAATAAAATTGCTGAAGCGTTAGCCCGCTCCGACAGCTGACTGCACAGGCGAACTGATCCTTGTTATTTCGGCTCCCAAAGCCTGAAGCCTCGTATCAATATTTTGGTATCCCCTGTCGATTTGTTCAATATTCTGGATCTTGCTTTTACCTTCCGCGCTTAACGCGGCAATCAACAAAGCTACGCCAGCGCGTATATCCGGGCTACTCATGGTAATGCCTCTTAATTTTTGTTCTCTTTCCAACCCGATCACCACTGCCCGGTGGGGATCACACAAAATGATCTGCGCTCCCATGTCAATCAATTTGTCTACGAAAAATAACCGGCTTTCGAACATTTTCTGGTGAATCAATACGCTTCCCTTGGCCTGTATGGCAGTTACCAAAACAATGCTCAAAAGATCGGGCGTAAAGCCGGGCCATGGATGATCATAAATTGTAAGTGCGCCTCCATCCATGTATTTTTGAATCTCATACAATTCCTGTGTAGGGATATGGATATCGTCGCCCGGAAAATTCATTTGTATCCCAAGCTGCTGAAACCTTTCCGGGATAACGCCTAAATGCTTCAGGCCCGCATTTTTAATGATGATATCACTTTGTGTCATCGCGGCCATGCCAATAAAGCTGCCTACTTCGATCATATCCGGTAAAATGCGATGTTCAGTGCCGCCTAAATAATCAACACCAGTAATAGTCAACATATTGCTCGCAATGCCGGTGATCTTTGCGCCCATGCGGTTAAGCATTTTACAAAGTTGCTGCAGGTAAGGCTCACAGGCCGCATTATAAATTGTAGTAGTACCTGTAGCCATCACTGATGCCATCAGGATATTTGCCGTGCCTGTTACACTCGGCTCATCCAGCAAAATATTCGTGCCTTTCAGTTCTTTTGCAGTCAGATAAAAAAAACCGTCCTGGTTATACACGAAAGAAGCGCCCAGTTTTTCAAAGCCGGAAATATGCGTATCCAACCTGCGACGGCCAATTTTGTCGCCCCCGGGTTTTGGAATATATGCTTTTTTGAACCTCGATAACATCGGTCCGGCCAGCATAACAGACCCCCTGAGTTTACCGCTTTTTTTATGATAATCTTCACTGCTCAAATAATCAACATCAACATCATCAGCCTGGAAAGTACAACTGTTCTTGTCCGTCCTGTCGATCTTCACTTTCATTTCGGCTAACAATTCTATCAGCAGGTTTACATCAATGATGTCGGGGATATTATCAATATGCACCTTCTCCGAAGTAAGCAGTACAGCGGAAATAATTTGCAATGTCTCGTTCTTGGCTCCCTGCGGGATTATTTCACCGGAAAGTCTTTTTCCTCCGATAACTTCAAATGAGCTCATCCTGGATAAAATTTAAAATATCGGTAAAAAAAATAAAAGCCCTAACGTTTGCTAACAGTCAGGGCTAATGCCTAAATAAAGTAATCTAAACCAATTGACCAGTTTCAAATAACTGATCAATTAGCTAAAATCAATATCTTTTTTTAAAATTCCGGTTATTGTTATTCCTGTTATCAGTATTACTACCACCGGTCCTGTTATCTCTTCCGCCACCGCCACCAACGCCGCCGCGATTGTCACGTTGCCCGCTTCCGCCGCGGTTATCTCTTCCGCCGGCATTGTTATTCCTCGTGCCAAAGTTCTTTCTGTAATTACCTGTACTGCCACTTCTATAATCATCTCTGTCAGTACGGTTGTCGGTTCTGTGTTTTACAAACGGACGATTATTAAATTCCAGTTGACCTTCAGTGATTGTTTGCAGCTCGCTTTGTATATTGTCATCATGCACCAATTCTTTGTGCCAGTTGCTATAAGTAAGCTTCATGTAATAAGCAATGGCATTTGCAAATCCTTGCCGTTTTTCAGGATTTTCTTCCTTTAGCGCCTTATTGATCACTACTTCAATATTCTTGCCTAAGTGATTGAATTTAGGATATTTTTTAGGATAGCCCAATGGCTCAGGTTTAGCCTTCAGCGTTTCCCTGGTTGGGATCGGGTAAGGGCTTTCAACATCTAATTTAAAATCACTGATCAAAAAAAGATGGTCCCATAATTTATGGCGAAAATCTTCTACATTTTTTAAATGAGGATTTAAAAACCCCATTAACTCTATTGCCGCCATTGCATTTCGCTGGCGCTTTTCTTTGTCTTCAATACTAAGCAGGTATTCAACCATTTTCTGAATATGCCGGCCATATTCTCTCATGGTTAAATGATTGCGTGTAGTATTATACTCCATATTCTCTACGTTCAACATATAGGCAAATGTACTAAAAAGGTTAACATCAACAATTTTACAATAAATCTAATTAAAATGATTTTCCGGTATTCAGGCAATTATTTGAGAGCCCGTTCAGGGTATACCGGAAAAGTCCGGACAGGTTAAAATTTACTTAAAAATCTATTTTTAAACTGACAGGGAAGGTTTTATATATCTTTTTCTGCAAATAAGCAGTGCAATAAATGAACCCAGGCTGTCTGCGGCCCAATCAAGTAAGTCGAAGTTGCGGCCGGGCACGAGGTATTTTTGAATAAACTCTGTCGTTAAACCCCAGAGGGACACGAAGATGGCGATACGGATAAAATATTGTAGTTTCTCCTTGTTCTTTATCGGTGCCAACGCAAAAGGCAACATAAATAAAAGGGCCAGCAATCCAAAGATGCCGGTATGCACCCATTTATCGAAATAAATCACATCGAACCAACTACTTGAAGGAACATCATCACCAGGTAAGCACAATAGCACCATTACAACAATAAACCAGGCAATAGCGGGTATGAATCTGTTAAACTTGATTTGTTTCATCTGCAAAAATTTAAGGCCTGCTACCTTTTGGTCAACACAAATTTTTCATTAGCAGGAATCTAAGCGGATGCTATGCAACGAGTGAAGTATAAGCTTCAGCAGTCATCAATTTTTCCAGGTCTTCTATATTTTCTACGGTCATCTTTATCATCCAGCCAGCACCGTAAGGATCCGTATTAACCAGTTCAGGCTGTGCTTCCAAGGCCGGATTCACTTCAATTATCGTTCCTTGCACAGGCAGAAACAAATCGCTCACAGTTTTTACAGCTTCTACCGTACCAAAAACCTCTTCCGCGGCAAGCGCCTTTCCTTTACTTGAAATATCTACATAAACGATGTCTCCCAACTCACCCTGGGCAAACTCGGTGATACCGACTGTAGCGGTATTGCCATTTAGAGAAACCCATTCATGGTCTTTTGTATATCGGAGATTTTCTGGGAAGTTCATATGATTATAATTAAGGTTTGTTGTCGTTGGTTATTACAATAATAATATGTTATTGCAAATTAACTTATTTTTTTATTGCCGTTGAATGAATTGTCCCGCCAGGGGCTACTTTTTATTATTTACCACTTCCATTTTCATGTGAATGTCCTTGACGGGGCGATCAAAATTATTTTTTTGTGCTGTCGCGATCAGGTCTACTACATCCAGGCCGGTTTCCACTTCTCCAAAAACAGTGTAGTTCATATCGAGAATAGGTGTTCCACCCAGCATTTTATAGGTCATGCGTTTGGCTGGTGAAAAATAAATGCCTCTCTGCATTTGTATCATATTCAATTCATTATCGCCAAATTTTTTACCCTGTACAATATAAAACTGGCATCCACTGCTTGCTTTTTCCGGGTTATCCGTTCTGGCCGCTGCCAGGGCACCTTTTTTATGGTATAGGGTAGAATCGAACTCGGCCGGAATCGTGTACCCGACATCGCCCCTGCCCAGCATAATATCAGGGACCGCGTTTTTACTTTCCGGATCGCCACCTTGTATCATAAAACCTGCAATAATCCGGTGAAAAAGAAGGCTATCGTAAAAATGATCGTTTACCAGTTTTATAAAATTATCACGGTGCAATGGCGTTTTATCAGACAAACGCACTATGATCTCACCCATATCAGTCGTTATCTTTACTCTTGTCCCAGGTATTTTTGCCGGTAAAATAGTTGCTGCCGGCCTGGTTTTAGGCTTTGGCTTCGCGGTTGGTTTTGCATGAGTGCCGGTTGGTTTCTTTACTGTTTTTTTCTTTACCTGGGCATGCAGTACACTTACGCTGAAAAGTACGGTAATCGTTAGGATAAACCTGGAAAAAATTCGCATATAATTAATTGTCATTTTGAAAAAACTGTTCAAAGTAAAGCAAAACATGGTCCTTTAAGAAATTTTCCTGTTCAAAAAGGTTAAATTCAGGTAAAGCCTTTAGTTGTTTAAAATGAGGCCAGCCTTCTTCATCATAACCTTCCAACATATAATAATCACTTTGCATAAGTACGGTACAAACGGCGATGTGCATGAGGTCTTGTTTTTGTTCTTTGGTATAAACCTGTTTTCCGCTGCCAAGTTCCTGCACACCTATTAAAAACAATATGCCATCCATATCCGGCTTTATGCCATAGTCCTGTTTCAATTTAATGCGAAGCTTGAGCCACCTTATCTGTAAATCGTCTTTTGCCTGTTGCATTTTGCAAATATATATCTTCGGACAAGATTAAAATTTCAAAAGGCTGCCTGAGACGAGGATTGCAAGCTAACATTGAACATTGAATAATAGAACTTTGAAGGCGTGCTTTAAATGAATTAGCATTATTTAAGAGTTATCAAACAAATGATCAATATTAAATATTCAAATGTTCAGGTAGTTTAACATGAAATATCCTGTTTCATCAAATCAATAAAAAAAATCAATGCGTTACCTTTGCCCAAATTTTTAAATAAAATGTTACAGATCAGTTTTATTCGCCAGCATGTTGAATTGGTAAAAGAAAGGTTAAGTGTACGGTTTTTCAATGATCTGTCGATAGTTGACAAAGTGGTCGAGTTGGATGAGCAGGTGCGTAAATTGAAGGTGTCAACCGAAACGTTGCAGTATGAAATAAATGCGGTTAGTAAAGAAATCGGTTTGCTGATGGCTAAGGGAGACAAAGAAGCGGCCGAACAAAAAAAGCAGCAGGTCACGTTGAGCAAAACAAACATTCAGCAGTTGAACGAACAATTAAGTACGACAGAAAAACAATTGCAAGATGAAATTATAAAATTGCCTAACCTTCCGCACGTTTCTGTAAAAAAAGGTAAAACCCCGGAAGAGAATGAAGTGGTAAGAGAAGGCGGGATAAAGCCTACGCTTTCTGCAACTGCTGTTCCGCATTGGGAACTCATCAAACAGTATGGCCTTGTAGATTTTGAAACGGGCGCTAAAATAACCGGAAGCGGCTTTCCTTTGTACAAAGGAAAGGGCGCAAAATTACAAAGAGCCCTGGTGCAATATTTTTTAGATTACAATACCACCGCAGGATATACTGAATACCTTCCCCCGCTGATGGTAAATGAAGCTTCTGCCTACGGAACAGGCCAGTTGCCTGATAAGGAAGGGCAGATGTACCATGTTGTTGCAGACGGATTGTACCTGATACCTACCGCTGAAGTACCGGTTACAAATATCTACCGCGATGAAATTTTAAAAGAACAGGAATTGCCCATAAAAATGACGGCTTACACGCCTTGTTTCAGGCGGGAAGCGGGCAGTTTTGGTAGCGATGTGCGGGGATTGAACAGGGTTCACCAGTTTGATAAAGTTGAGATCATACAACTTGTGCATCCCGGGGAAAGTTATATTGTGTTGGAATCAATGGTTACACACATTGAAAAATTGTTGCAGTCACTGGAACTGCCTTACCGGATACTGCGTTTATGCGGCGGGGATATGGGCTTTACCAGTGCGCTTACCTACGATTTTGAAGTGTACAGTGCGGCACAGCAAAAATGGCTGGAAGTAAGTTCTGTCAGTAACTTTGAATCTTTTCAGACCAACCGCATGAAGATTCGCTACAAAGACAGCAGTAATAAAACCCAACTTTTACATTCCCTGAATGGATCATCCCTGGCATTGCCAAGAATAGTTGCTTCTTTACTTGAAAATAACCAAACGGAAGCAGGGATAACACTGCCAAAAGTATTACACGGGTATTTTGGCGCCTCCTCAATTTCTATATAATTGTTTTTGCAGGGCATTGATGTAGTTAGTGGCTGGTCCGTAAAGTTTCGAACATTTATGGAACCAACCCTTTCACGATTCTATAAACTTTATAGGGTTTGATGTTATAAATTTTTCTCCTGTTTATAATATCCGAATTAAACTATTTGACAGATACCAGGTCTTATCAGCCGCCCCGAGGCGAAAAAATCTTCATTTTAAACCGAACCGCTCTAATGGAAGTTTCAAACCGATTGAAAAATCAGCACCTTTTGTGGAGGGCGGCTTTTGGCCCGATGGCTGAAAACGCAGCGGACCTGGACGGCCTGTCTCAAAAAGAATTGTGGAAATTGCTGATAAAAACTTCTGCTAAAACACCTGAAAAAATAGATGTGGCGTCGGGCATGTTTGATGGACTGGTCAAAGGAATACAGGACCTGGCCCAAATGGAAAAACTCACCCGTGAGCAGAAGAAGGCCATGCAGCAACAATCCCGGGAGGATATTAAAAGTCTTAATCTTCGCTGGATGAATGAAATGATTAATAGCCAGGCGCAGTTCCGGGAAAAAATGAGCCTCTTCTGGCATGGCCATTTTGCCTGCAGGGTGATCAATATTTTTTATCAGCAGCAACTACTGGATATCATACGCGGCAATGCCTTTGGTAAGTTTGGCGACCTCCTTAGAGAAGTAAGTAAAAGCCCGGCCATGTTGCACTTTTTAAATAATCAACAAAATAAAAAACAACACCCCAACGAAAATTTTGCCAGGGAAGTGATGGAACTGTTTACCCTGGGAAGAGGCAATTATTCTGAAAATGATGTAAAAGAAGCAGCCAGGGCTTTCACGGGTTGGGGCTTTAACCTGCAGGGAGAATTCGTATCCAGGGATAACCAGCATGACATCGGCAGTAAAACATTTTTGGGTAAAAGCGGCAATCTAAACGGCGATGATATCATTGATATTTTATTAAGTCAAAAGCAAACAGCAGTTTATATTACGCGGAAAGTGTACCGTTATTTTGTCAACGAAAAAGTGGATGAAACAAAGGTAGATTGGCTGGCTAACCGGTTCTATGAAAATGAGTATGACATCAGCAAACTGATGGAGGATATTTTTACCAGCAGTTGGTTTTACGATGAAAAAAATATAGGGACAAAGATTAAATCGCCGATCGAATTACTGGTAGGCATTCGAAGAATGCTTCCATTAGAACTTGACAATGAGGCGGCGCAATTATTGTTTCAGCGGGCGTTGGGTCAGATACTTTTTTATCCGCCAAATGTAGCCGGCTGGCCTGGCGGAAAAAGCTGGATCGATAGCAGTACGCTGATGCTGCGGTTACGAATCCCGCAAATGATCACCGCAAATGAAACTGTCAATATCCGTCCTAAAAGTGATGATGATGTCATGATGGGCCAGATGACAGATGAAAAAATGAAGTTGCAAAAAAATAGTGGGTATGGCGGTAAAAAAGTAAGTGCCATAGTGGACTGGCAAATGGCCGCGAAAATATTTGAAAAAATACCGAGAGAAAATTTGTTGCCAAAAATTTCAGAAACGGTCCTGCAAACCAACAGCCGGGTAAGCAATAATATATTAACTAAATATATAGAAAACGACAGCCGGGAAAACTATATTAAAAGTGCCATCGTCAATTTAATGAGCACGCCGGAATACCAATTATGTTAGATTAGTAATAATTATGAGCTATCAAAAGGAATACTTGCTTCATCAGGGTCTGGCCCCCTCTGCCTTTGTAGAGGGCGGGGAGTCTTTAAATATCAAATCATGCTAATCAAACGTAAAGAATTTTTACAGATCGGCTCATTGGCTACGGCTTCGTTCATGCTGCCCAAATTTTTAAAGGCTTTTGAAAAACCCATGTTGGTACCACCTGGTAATAAAGCAGTAGTGGTGATTCAATTCAGTGGTGGTAATGATGGATTGAATACGGTGATCCCGGTACGGAATGACATATATTATAAAGCCAGGCCACGCCTGGGCATTTCAAAAGATAAAGCTTTATCATTAACCGATGAGATTGGCCTCAACCCGGCGCTGGAAGCCTTTAAAGGATTGTATGACAATGGGGAGTTAGCGATCCTGAACAGCGTCGGATATCCTAATCCCGACCGCTCTCATTTCAGAAGCATGGACATCTGGCACAGTGCCAGTAACAGTAACGTGTACACGAGTACCGGCTGGATCGGAAGGTACCTGGACGCCCAGTGCAAAGGATGTGATAAACCAACCCAGGCAGTTGAAATAGATGACATATTGAGCCTGGCTTTAAAAGGGGAAAATAGTAACGGCCTTGCTTTTCGGGACCCACGAAAATTGTACAGCAGCAGCAACGAAAAATATTTTAAAGATATCAATGCAGATCATCATACCGGCGAAGAAACGGCCGACTACCTCTACAAAACGATGAGCGAAACATTGAGCAGCGCTGACTATATTTTTCAGCAAAGCAAACTGCATCCAACCACCGAAGCTTACCCTGGAACCACATTAGGAAAAGATCTGAAAACAATTGCCTCGCTTATCCTTTCCGACATCAATACTAAAGTGTATTATGTTTCTTTGGGAAGTTTTGATACGCATGTAAACCAGGAAAATCAACAGAAAAGATTATTCACGGAATTAAATGATGCCGTGAAAGCCTTTACTACGGATCTTAAAAAGAACAATCGGTTCGAAGATGTACTGATGATGACCTTTAGTGAATTTGGAAGAAGGGTAACACAAAATGCGAGCGGCGGTACCGATCATGGCACGGCCAATAATATGTTTTTTCTAAGTGGTGGATTAAAGGAAAAAGGCTTGCTAAATGCGATGCCCGACCTGGCTGACCTGAATGATGGGGACCTGAAACACCAAGTTGATTTTAAAGATGTGTATGCCACTGTTTTAAATAAATGGCTGAAAGCGGATGATAAATCGATTTTGGGAACAGGTCATCGCTATCTGAGTTTCATATAGTTTGTTGAACCGGCATATTTCATGATTAAAGGATGCATCAAATAATTGTATCTAACCGGATCAAATCAAAAGATCCTGTTCCATCAATTCCTTCGGCGAAGATCATTTTTTATCCAGCATCATTTTTCTTAACCTGGGAGATAGCACCAACAATACGAGTCCGCACCCTGCTGATACCATTGCGATTTTGATAAAAATATTTGTATAGATGCCCAATGATTCAATAGCTGTCATGGGCTTGCCGGTGGCAGCTGTGCCTGGTATTGCCATCAGTGAACCAATTAAGCCCGCCAGGTATTGTCCGTAAGAATTTGCTAAAAACCACATTCCCATCATTAAGCCAACCATCCTGGGAGGTGATAGTTTTGTGATTGCTGAAAGGCCGATGGGTGACAAACATAGTTCTCCTGATGAAATAAATAAATACCCCAGCACAAAAAAAAGCAGGCTCACCATCCCGTTATCAGCGAACCTGGCGCCGATCACAAATACATAAAAACCGAGTCCAAGCTGCATCAGGCCCAAAGAAAATTTGACCGCCGCATTGGGCTCTTTTTTCCTGGTGGCAAGCCAAATCCAAAGCCAGGCAAAAACAGGAGAAAGTGCCACTACTAATGCACCATTAATAGAATTATTGATAGCAGCAGAAGGAAGATCGATCCCTAACAAATTCATATTCACATTTCGATAAGCAAACAAGTTTAAGGAGCCGCCGCCCTGCTCGGCAAATGCCCAAAACAGCGACGAAAAAACAATCAGTATCAGCGCTACCATCAGTTTTGAAAATGCTTCTTTCCCTAATTTGGCTGAAGTATAAATTACATATACCAATGCAACAATGCCAAAAGGATTGATCAGGTAACTATAGATCTTATAATAATTAAGGATCAGAATAAATACAGGTATTGCCAATAAGCTTAGGATGTAAACCAGTATTTCATTACTTACGCCAAATGAAGTTTTGGCCCGTAAGTATTCTTCGGAAGGAGCCAACCCGATCGGCCCGAGTACTGATTGCTTTTTATAAAAAACAGCCAGGCCGATTATCATAAAAAAGCCCGCTAATCCAAAGCCGGCATGCCAGTTGTATCGCTGTCCTATCCAGCCACATAAAAATCCTCCCAGCATAACGCCCACATTTATCCCCATGTAAAAAAGCGAAAAGCCACCGTCTCTCCTCGTGTCTCCCGGCTTATATAAACTGCCTACGATCGTAGATATATTCGGTTTAAAATATCCATTGCCAACTATCAAAATTCCCATGCCGATAAAGAAGGATTCTTTTACCGGGATTGCCATTACAAAACTTCCGACAGCCAGTAAGGCGCCTCCCCAAAGGATCGATCTTCTTTGTCCTAAAACCTTATCCGCCAACATGCCGCCTAATACCGGCATCGCATAAATAAGCGACAGGTAAACGCCATAAATAATATTGCCCTTGGCATCTTCAAAATGTAAATAATTTACCATGAAAAGCAGCAGCAGTGCCCTATTTCCATAAAATGTAAAACGTTCCCACATCTCTGTAAAGAAGAGCAGGTATAATTGTTTTGGATATTTTCCTTTAAAGCCTTGTATTTCTTCTAAAGTAGTTGAATGCATATTGCTCATTAAAAAAGGCTGTCCATTTGAACAGCCCTGCGATAGTTTGAAATTTTTTATTTTACGCCATGCATCATCTTTTTTATCATTGGCGTCAATGATAAAAGCACTAATCCCGCCACTCCGCATAAAACAACAAAAAGCATAAAAAAGTCAAAAAGATTTTTTAACGTAAAGCCAATAAAGGAAGGATAATTCACCTGGATAATTTTTTCTTTTTGGATTGTTTCCAACTGGGCCGGTGTCAGTACCGAATCTTTCGCTTTGAATATTTTCGAGAAATCAAGGTTGTTTTTTTCTCCTTTATCAAAGTCAGTATTTGCTGCAATTTTATATTTTGCGAGCGTGTACAATTCCAAACCGGAGGCTTGTTTTTCTCCGTCTAAAATGGCTTTCAGGTTGATATTTTCCTTTTCAACTTTTACATATTTATCCGGTGTCGGCGGAAGCAGGGCGCCCAATGTACCGGTTAAGGCATAACCGCCTGCGTTGCCCAAAAACCAAACGCCCATCAGTAAAGAAGCAAAACGTTTTGGAGCCAGTTTGGCAACCAGTGAAAGGCCGATTGGCGACAAACACAATTCTCCCCAGGTATGTAGAAGATAAAGAACGATCAGCCAGATTACTCCGACTTTACTGGTGAGTCCGAAGCCTTGCACCTTTAGTGCAATGATCAAATAACCGAGTGCTATCAATATCAGTCCCCAGCCTTGTTTTACTGTCGAAATCGGCTCGACCCCTTTCTTGCTCATGTATATCCACAAAAAACTAAAAGGCACCGCAAAGATCATTACAAAGATCCCATTGAAATTTTGCACCATGGCCGGGGGCATCGCCCAGCCAAAAATATTTGTATCTGTTTGCTTATCGGCGATAAAAGTTAGCGAAGAACCAGCCTGTTCAAAGGCTCCCCAAAAAAACATTACAAAGAAACAGACGATGTATAAAACCCATATTTTGTCCCGCTCTACTTTGGTTATGGTTTTATCACTCAAGATCAAAAACGCCAGGCCAATACCCGCAGCGAAAATAAACGGGTACAGCCATGATTTTATGGGATTAACGCCCGGGCCGCCCATCAGTAAATGGATCCCAAAAGTCAGCGCAATCACCAATGCAATCGAGATCAGGATACTTGTCATGGTAAATTTGGCCTGGCCGGATTCGTCATCAGGGATGTCGCTGCTTTGTGGCCTTAAACCAATGGGTTTTCCTGCCGGGGTTACTACATATTTATTTTTGAGCACCAAAAATGTCAGTGTGCCGATAAACATGGCCGCAGATGCGGCTAAAAATCCCCATTTAAAAGCAGTAAGGTCACGTATCTCACCATGTTTAACATCACCAAAAAGCGGGCAGATCGTTTGTCCTAAAAAGGCGCCTACATTGATACCCAGGTAAAAAAGGGTAAACGCGGAATCTAATTTATTTTTTTGTTCTTTCGGATAGAGGCTGCCAACCATGGAAGAAATATTCGGCTTGAAAAAACCGTTTCCAAAAATCACCACTAACAGGCCCAGCCATAAGATATTGGTAGCCATGTCGCGGGTAGCATCATTGGTGCTATAGCTCGCACTTAGGAAGAGCAGTAATTGTCCGAAACCCATTGCTGTGCCTCCCAAAAGTATACAGTTACGGTTCCCAAGATACCTGTCAGAAATATATCCCCCCAGCATGGGTGTTAAATAGCACAAACCCAAAAAACCGCCATAAATAATTGAAGCATCGGTATCTCCTCTCATCAGGGCTTCCGCTATGAATAGGGAGAGAATAGCGCGCATTCCATAAAAATTAAAACGCTCCCACATCTCTGTCCCGAACAATACCCACAAGCCTTTTGGATGTGCCGTTTTTACCTGTTGTTCAATCATACAATGTATTTATGCTGGTGAATATTGATTTTAATCCCTCAAAGTAGCAAATTTCTTTTAACCAAATCAAGGCTATGCTTTGTATTTTTAAAATCCTGTAATAATTTTGCATGCCGTTTATAAAAATATTGTGCTAAACTGTTTCAGTACCTTTAATTTCGTTGAAGAAATCATTTAAAGTCACTTAATAATTTCTGTGACAATTGACAGGTGGGGATCGTGGAACCGGAAGGTCAAATCATTCGCCATTGGAACAGGAAACCCGGTTTCCTGTTAAACGCTGCTTGCTGCCCTATTTAATTTTATAATAACCCTGAAGTTCATGAACATTCTTTTGATTGGCGGCGGCGGAAGAGAGCATACGCTGGCCTGGAAATTAAGACAAAGTACCTTATGCGAAAAATTATTTATTGCACCCGGTAATGCTGGCACTGCAAGTCTCGGTGTTAATGTACCCCTTGCTACCACTGATTTTGGCGGTTTGTCTGCCTTTTGTCTCCTTAATAAAATAGATATGATGATGGTAGGTCCTGAAGAGCCATTGGTGAAGGGTATCTATGATTTTTTTAAAGGAGATCCGCTTACCGCAGGTATCCATGTGATCGGCCCCTCACAGGAAGCGGCTAAACTCGAAGGAAGTAAAGCGTATGCAAAATCTTTTATGCAGCGCCACCAGATCCCTACCGCCGCTTACCGGGAATTTGATGCTGGTAATTTTGAAGAGGGCATCGATTATATAAAAAACCACACCTTGCCGGTAGTGCTTAAAGCGGACGGTCTGGCAGCGGGTAAAGGCGTAGTTATTTGCACCAACCATATTGAAGCGCTGGCTGAATTTGAACTGATGATACAACAGGCTAAATTTGGAGATGCCGGTAAACGGGTAGTGATCGAAGAGTTCCTGGATGGTATTGAACTGAGCATGTTTGTATTGACAGACGGTAAAAATTATGTATTGCTTCCCGATGCCAAGGATTATAAAAGAATAGGAACTGCCAATACAGGGCCGAATACAGGTGGAATGGGCGCTGTAAGCCCCGTACCGTTTGTAGATGAAGCCTACATGCAAAAAGTAACAAAATTAATAATAGCTCCTACGATCGCCGGCCTGATCTCCGAAAAACTGGATTACAAAGGCGTTGTTTTCATCGGCCTGATAAATGTAAAAGGAGAGCCTTTCGTTATTGAATACAATTGCCGGTTTGGCGACCCTGAAACAGAAGTGATCATTCCCAGGATTGAAAATGACCTTGTCGAGGTATTATTAGCCACATCGGAACAGCGATTAAATGAAGTCACGATAAAAACAAGTCCGCTGGCAGCAGTAACCGTTGTGGCAGTAAGCGGCGGTTACCCAAATGACCATGAAACGGGTAAAGAGATCCTTGGACTGGATGAAACTTCGATTGACGGTACCATTATCTTTCATTCCGGCACCCGGCAGGAAAAAAATAAAGTGCTTACGAATGGCGGAAGGGTTTTAGCCATTACTTCATTCGGAAAAAATATAACAGAAGCTGCAGAGCAGTCTAATTATTTACTGGAACAAATATTTTTTGAAGGTATTTATTTCAGGGATGATATTGGTTTTGAATTCAGGTAAATTGGTTTTCTGATTGCAGTTTTTTATTTACAGATTTTTAAATAGCAACAATGGTTATTTGATAGGCCATAACTTTAAAGCAGGTTAGATTAAATATAAATGGCAACTCAAAAAAGCGGATTTCAGCCGGCGTCCAAACAGAAAACTGAAAACCGCAAACGGTAAATAAACACCGCTATAAATTATTGAGAAATAAAGTATTTGCCGTTGTTAATTCAAATAATTTACTTCAACTTTGCCCAATTATTTTACATTCGATTTTTCTCTACATAAATTATGGGTCTTTTTAATTTTTTCACTCAGGAAATTGCAATGGATTTGGGCACTGCAAATACCCTGATAATATTTAACGATGAAGTAGTTGTAAACGAGCCTTCTATTGTTGCCTTAGACAGGAATAATCCCAAAAATATTTTAGCCGTGGGTAAAAAGGCATTGATGATGCATGAAAAAACCCACGAAAGCATTCGCACCGTTCGCCCTTTGAAAGATGGTGTAATAGCCGATTTTAATGCAGCTGAGCTGATGATCAGGGAAATGATCAAAATGATCTATCCCAAGAAGCCGCTATTTGCTCCAAGCTGGAGAATGATGATCTGTATCCCCAGCAGTATCACAGAAGTAGAAAAACGTGCCGTCAGGGATAGTGCTGAACAGGCGGGAGCTAAAGAAGTATACCTTATTCACGAGCCGATGGCTGCGGCGCTCGGTATTGGTATCGACGTTGAAGAACCGGTTGGTAATATGATCATAGATATCGGTGGAGGTACCACCGGCATCACCGTTATTGCGCTTGCAGGTATCGTTTGCGACCAGAGTATCCGTATTGCAGGAGACGAATTTACTGCTGATATTATGGAAGCCCTTCGCCGTTACCACAGTTTGCTGATCGGTGAGCGTACTGCGGAACAAATAAAGATCCAGGTAGGCGCGGCTATGAAAGATCTCGATAACCCTCCGGATGACATCCCGGTAAACGGACGCGATCTTGTTACGGGCATTCCGAAACAGGTTTTCGTAAGTTTCCAGGAAGTAGCGGAAGCGCTGGATAAAAGTATTTTTAAGATTGAGGAAGCCATATTAAAAGCATTGGAAACCACACCTCCTGAACTCGCCGGAGATATTTACCGCCGGGGTTTATATTTAACAGGTGGCGGCTCTCTTTTAAGGGGCCTCGATAAGCGCATTGCCGCGAAAATAAAACTCCCGGTACATGTAGCCGATGATCCGCTGAAAAGCGTGGTAAGAGGAACAGGGATCGCCTTGAAAAACTATGATAAGTATCCGTTTGTAATGCGTTAGTCATTCACCAATAATATCCGCCGGGCCGCGGAAAAGGTAAAGTTCTTTCGTGGTATGAAGACTTTTCTACAATATTTAAGTTTAGGTTTCTCCTCCCGGAGAAGGTTAGGAGGGGCATTGTATGCGTAATATTTTTCTATTCATCCGAAGGTATTTTAATTTTATTTCCTTACTGTTACTGCAGGGGTTTTGTATTTACCTGATCGTACATTACAATACCTGGCACAATGCAGTAGCCGCCGGTTTTATGAACGAGGTTACCGGCAAGATCAATACGCAGTATAATAAAATTGATAATTATATCCAGCTTAAAAAAACAAATGAGGCACTGGCAAAAGACAACGAACGGTTAAGAAATCTCTTAAAAGAAAATTTCGACAAGCCCGATACCTCCACCAAATTTGTTACGGATTCTATCGCTTACGACACATTGGGCAATCGCCGCAAATGGCTGTACCTGTCTGCCAAAGTAGTATCGAGTTCTATTTCTGCCCAAAATAATTTTATCGTATTGAGCAGGGGTTACGGCCAGCAATTGAAAAAGGACGATGGGGTGATCGACCCCGGCAACAGCGTGGTAGGCATTATTACAGATGTAAGTGAAAATTTTGCCGTAGTGATGAGCCTGTTGCATAAAGACAGTAAAATCAGTGTGAAATTAAAAAATGGGGGAGATGCAGGGCAGGTAATTTGGGATGGAAAAGAACCTAACCGTCTTTCATTGATCGATATACGCAAAAGCGCCAAAGTAGTCAAAGGCGACACTGTTTATACGAGTGGCTTTACAACGACTTTTCCTTATGGGCTGATGGTTGGCACGGTTGATGAAATTGTAGCAGATAAGGGCACTAATAATTATCTCATTAAATTAAAGTCGAGCACGAATTTCTATAACCTGCAATATGCATACGCCATTGAAAATTTTCAGAAAGAGGAAATTAACAGGCTATTAAAAAATGCGAATAACAAGATCAACAATTAATTTGCAGTAGCAAATAATCAATGAGTACACTGGTAAAAAATATTGTTCGTTTTATGTTGCTCATCCTGGTACAGGTTTATGTGCTGGATAGAATTCACCTGCATTTTATGGTGACTCCATACATTTATTTCCTGTTCATTTTGTGGATGCCTTTTCAATTGAGCCGCACGGCGCAAATGCTCATAGCCTTCGCCCTTGGGTTTACACTTGATAGCTTCCGGCACAATCCAGGCTTTCATGCCGCTGCCTGTGTGCTACTGGCCTACTTCCGGCCTTTTCTTATAAACATCCTTATCCCGCAGGAAGGCGCAGAAACAAATTATGAAGAGCCCTCTGCAAAAAGCATGGGAGGGTTTATGCCATACCTGCTGTATGCAGGTGTGCTTACACTCGTACACCATGGCTGGCTCTTTCTACTGGAAGCCTGGCAATTCGGAAATTTCTGGTATTTCATCATAAAAACTTTGTTGTCAACTGCGGTTAGTCTCCTGCTCATTATTATTGTAGAATTATTATTTTCCCGCAAGCAACAGTTCAGAACAAATACTGTCTGATATTATATAATTAACGGTGAAGGGCTAAACAATAAACAGAAAACAGTAAACAGAACACTCCTTGTCAGTTTTTAATCAGTCGCGGAAAAATGTTATCATGCTCGTCTTTGCAGGCATGTTTGTAATTATTATTTTACAGTTAGCCAACCTGCAGATATTTTCTTCCAAATACAAAATAATGGCTGATGACCAGGGCAAATTCAGAAAAGTAGTTTATCCCGACCGTGGAATCGTGTACGACCGGAAGCGCAAGGCCATCCTGCAGAATATGACCATTTACGATTTGATGATATTGCCCAATAAGTTGAAGGGTATAGACACAGCGGCCTTGTGCAGGATAATGAATATTGATTCGGCGCAATTTGCTAAAAAAGTGCTGGAAGTTATTATAAAAAACGGCAGAAGCCGACCCTCTATTTTTGATGCTTTGCTAAGTGATGAAAAAATGGCCATGTTAAATGAGGCCATGTATAAATTCGTTCCGGGTTTTTATTTACAGGAACGGCCTGTGCGGAGTTACCCAATTGATGCTGCGGGGAATGTATTGGGATATTTGTCAGAGGTGGATACTAATTTTTTAAAACAGCACGTTGATGAAGGATACCAGTCAGGCGATTATGCTGGTAAGACCGGTCTGGAACGCACCTATGAAAAGGTTTTAATGGGACAAAGGGGCATAGAATACTGGAAAAGAGATAACAAGAACCGTTTAACGGAAAGACTGGAAAAAGGAAGGTACGATACCGCTGCTATTGCAGGCGAAAATATGCACCTGGCGCTGGATATTGAATTACAGGAGTTCGGAGAAATGCTGATGCAAAATAAAGTGGGCGCAGTGGTTGCCATTGATCCCCGCACAGGAGGGATATTGGCGATGGTGAGCAGCCCTACATTTAAACCTAAATATTTAACGGGCGCCGATAGACGGAAGCATTATGCAGAACTGTTATTGAACCCGGCTTTGCCCCTTCTTAACAGAACCGTCAATGCAAAATACTCCCCGGGATCTACCTTCAAAACGCTACAGGGGTTGATAGGCTTGCATGAAGGCATGATTACGCCGACCACTACCTTTAGCTGCGGCGGCGCCTTTTACGGTTGCGGTAAACCAATGCGGTGCCTTGATCCCGGTGTTTTCGCATTAAAGGGCGCTATCACCCACTCCTGCAATACTTATTTTGCCAACGTAATGCAGCGCGTAATCAATAATCCCAAATATCCAAATCTCGATAGCAGCTTAAACCAGTGGGCAAGATATATGAATGCGTTTGGTCTGGGGCATAGATTAGGCGTAGATGTACCTACAGAAAGAAGCGGATCTATACCCACAGCTGCTACCTATAATAAAATATACGGTTCAGGACACTGGAACTTTTGTACGTTCCGGTCCGTCAGTATCGGCCAGGGGGAGGTAGAAACCACCATTTTGCAGGTTGCCAACGAAATGGCTTACCTGGCAAACAAAGGTTGGTTCATCACTCCACACATGGTGGACTCAATTGAAGGCGGAGATAAATTCGGCATGCTGGGTAACTTTGCCGAGAAGCACCGGCCACTCGATATATCAGATAGTGTTTTTGAAGCAGTACACGACGGAATGCAGGGGGTAATGGAAGGAGGCACTGGAAGGTACGCGCAGGTGCCTGGCATAGTCGTTTGTGGAAAAACGGGTACGGTTGAAAATTCATACAATCGCGTAAAGCAAAAGGACCATGCCTTCTTTGCTGCATTTGCTCCCAGGGAAAATCCGACGATTGCTATTGCTGTTATATGTGAGAACGCAGGTTTCGGATCTACTTCCTCTGCGCCTATTGCGAGTTTAATGATAGAGAAATACCTTAGGGATTCCATTGCGGGAAAGGAACGCAAAGCAAAAGTGGAGCAGATCTCCAATTTAAATTTGATTCCTCCGAGAATTTACAAGGAACTTCGCAGAATGGATTCGCTTCGCCATGCGAAGGATTCAGCGTATCTGATCTCGAAAGGCAAGATAAAAATAATAAAAGATACGATCGGGCTGGATGCGGATGATGAAGCGGATGCTATGGATAAAATAAAGAAAGAAAAGGAAGTAAAAAAAGAACTGCCTAAAAAGGACAGTAACCGTACTCCTGTAAAAAGCAACATCGAAGCGGTAATCCCGGATGAAAGAAAGAAGCCTGAAGTAAAAGACACGGTTAAAAATTAATACAGTCAGTTTTTCCTGCGGAATTGCTCTACAGATACTGCTCCGAAATAACAACAACTAAGAAAAATGAGCCAAAGAAATGCAACCCTCGGAAAGGGAATCGATTGGGTAATGATTTTACTTTATACCATACTCGTATTAATCGGTTTACTGTGCATTTTTTCAGTTGAATATAAATTGGGCGATAACGTAATTCAAAATTTCCTGGGATTTAAAAAAGAATACAGCAAGCAATTATATTTTTTCGGTGCAAGTGTTTTTATGGCCATTTTAATATTACTAACTGATAGTAAATTTTTTACCGCTACGGCAAACCTGGGATACGCATTTGGCGTATTGCTGATCCTGGCAACTTTCGTGGTAGGTAAAGAAGTGGGAGGTTCCAAAAGCTGGATCCCGTTAGGCTTTATGAATGTTCAACCAGTAGAGGTTTGCAAAATATTCACTTCCCTGGCACTTGCAAAATATCTGTCCTATACGGAAACTAATTTTTCCAAATCCCGGTCTCAGATTATCGCAGTGGTTATCGCCTTTACGCCCGCTATTTTATCAATATTACAAAAAGAACCAGGTGCCGCGATCGTATATTTTTCATTTGGTATTGCCTTCTACCGGGAAGGCCTACCCGCTATTTACCTGATACTGATTTTTTCCCTGGTCATATTAATTATTGCCAGCATCGTGGTACCGCCTAACGCATTGTTTTTATTCCTTACCATCATTGGGGCTTATTTTATTTATTTATACAGGAGAAAGATAAAGCGGGATAAAAATATTATACTCGTAATAGCCGGCGCGTGGATCTTATGTGTAGGAGTGCAGAAATTTTTAGTGCCCGCCTTATTTGATAAAGTGCTTAAGCCGCACCAGGTGGTAAGGATATTTTCCACCTTTGGTATAGACGATTATAAGTTTTCCACCAAAGAACGGGAAGCTGAAATCCAGAAGGAATTTTCTAAACTGGGTACCGTAAAAAAAGAAGGTGGCGAAAAAGTAGAAAGCTATAATGTAAAGCAATCTAAAATAGCCATCGGCAGCGGCGGCTTTTGGGGCAAGGGTTTTTTACAGGGAACACAAACCCGAGGAGAATTTGTTCCTGCACAAAACACCGACTTTATTTTTTCATCCCTCGGGGAAAGCTTCGGACTCGTGGGAAGTACCGTTTTAATGCTGCTGTATTTTGGGTTAATGCTGCGCCTGGTATTTTTGGCAGAACGGCAGCGAAGTACCTTTAGCAGGGTGTATATCTATTGCGTGGCTGGCATATTGTTTTTCCATGTTGCGCTCAATGTATGTATGACCCTGGGTATTGCGCCATCTCCCGGCATCACTTTGCCATTGTTAAGCTATGGGGGTTCATCACTGGTAACTTTCACTATTTTATTATTTATTGCGATAAGGTTAGACGCCGACAGGCAAATGGTACTCCGGTAAGGCGTATGGCTTGCCCTTCAAATAAAACTTTTTATGAAAATAATCCCCTTAAGTGAAGGTGCTTTCACAGTTGATAAAACAAAACAATTTATCCCGTTTGATAAAGTGGCTGATGACCTGCAGCAGCGGGCCACGGGCAGCCTGCTGGTAGAAATCCAACCATTTTGTATTGAGACTGCAAATGACGTCATCATAATTGATACTGGCCTTGGTTTCAATACAGCCAATGGAACCCTGCAAATACATCAGAATTTACTGGATAACGGTATTAACCCAATGGAGGTGAGCAAAGTATTAATGAGTCATTTACACAAGGACCATTCGGGCGGCATTGGAAAAGAAGATAAAGTGTTGCGCCAGCATTTTCTGAATTTTCCCAACGCTACTTATTATGTAAATAAGGATGAACTGGCTTTTGCACTGGAGAAGGGAGCGCCATCCTATTCCACCGGCGACTTCGATATCCTTGCAAATTCCGATAAAGTAAAGTTTGTAGAAGGGAACGGTTTTATCGATACTTACATCCGTTATGAACTCACCGGTGCTCACTCACCCTTTCACCAGGTATTTTGGATAGAAGAAGAAGGGCAAAAAGTTTTTTTTGGAGGAGATGTCGCACCTCAGCTGCAACAAATGAAAAACCGTTTCATCGCCAAATATGATTACGATGGAAAAAAATGTATGGAGCTACGGCAACAATGGTGGCAACAAGGGCAGCAGGAAAATTGGACCTTCCTTTTTTACCATGATATAAAAACACCCGTCTTTAACTTTGACAAAGGGAATTAAAAAACGGTCAGCTTATCAGGCCAACCGAATTTTATCATCTAAACGACCATCAAAAGTTTATAATGTTTTAATTCTTTTTTTAATTCCCTCTTCGCAACAACGGCCTGTTAGCTTTATTACGCTGGTTTTGATTGCGCATTGATTTTATCAGCAGCTGGCGAAATTTCCCCTCGGCATTGAAGATCCTGTTCATGCGTTGCTGGCCGAGAATATTTGTAAACTGGTCCTTGTACCTTTTTCTCAGGTTCAATACTTTCTCGTCCCGGACCAATACATCCGTTTCACCCTTGATAATTGTTTTTAATTCATTTGAATATTGGTTGTACACAGGCCAGAATTTCTGTGCTTCTTCGGGGTTAAGCTCTAACTCTTTGCTGATAAAAGCTACTTTAAGCGCTTCGATATCCTGCTGCCTTTTTTCAGAAGGAATTTCGTCCTGCGCTTTTGCCCAAACCGCAATACTTATAAATAGCAATATGATGTATAATTTTTTCATGCTGATTTTCTCCTAATTATTTACAGTTGTTTTTTCTACTTCCTTGAGATATTTATCCAATGTTGTTTCGTCCAGCAAGTAATCATCCTGGCTGGGAAGACTCACATCCTGCAGGTTATTGTTCAACAGGGCAACATCCGCAATGTCGCCATTGTTTTCCAGGTACCTGGCAATATCGGAACCGTTAAGATTAGCCAGTGCCTCATTAAACTGGCTGTCATCCATATTTTTACCTTTCTCAACAGATGCATCCAAAGTAGCCACTGCACCCATATTTTTACCAGGTAATTCGATGGTTGGTTTATCAATGTACTTGTTGATACCCAAAGCGGTAATACCAATGATCATCGCGGCAACTGCATATTTCATCAATGCATTGCGCTTACGCATAACCACTACTTTACCTGTTGGTAGGTTTACCTTTTTTAAAATGATACCTGCAAACCCGTCAAAATATCCCTGCGGTGCTTCAAATACATTTTTACCCTGGATACTGTGTAATAAAGGTGATATTTCTTTTAATTCATCTCTGGAGCCGGTTGTATTTATTTTATTGATGATCAGCTTATCAACATTTTCAAAATATCCCACCGGCGCTTCAAACACATTTTTATCGTGAATGCCATACAGCAAGGGTGATAAATTCCTGATCTCATCTTTTGCGGTTTCGCCTGTTCTTATTTTATTTAAGATCGAACCGGCCAGTTGATCGAAATATCCTGCCGGTATTTCTTGTGCCTGTTCATGCTCTGCAACATCATGCTGCAGACACGCCAATACAGTTGTACTGATAGTCTCAAAATATCCTTCCGGCACTGTAAAAACATTCACTTTGTTCAATGCCGCAAGGAGCGGACTCAACGTTTTTAATTCGGCAGCTATGTCAATTTTTGTTTCCATCCGGTTGTCAGACCTTTAAAGGGGGTGATAGTTTAATGATTTAATATATAGTCTTCTATTTTTTTTACAGCATGGTGATAACTGGCTTTTAAAGCGCCTTCGCTCGTTTCCAATACCTTGCTCATTTCGGCATACGGCATTTCATCATAATACCTCAAATTAAATACTGCCCGTTGCTTTTCCGGAAGTTCCTGCATTGCCAATTGTAATTTCCATTCGGCTTTATTTCCGTCAAAATTCTTGTCTGCCATCAGCCTGTTGCTTAAGCCATTCTCAACATTATCGATCGATACCGACGCCCTCTTTTTTTGCTGTTCCAGGAAAGTAAGGCTCTCGTTGGTGGCAATTCGGTACATCCAGGTATATAGCTGGCTGTCTTCCCTGAAATTTTCAAGTCCGTTCCAAACTTTGATGAACATATTTTGCAATACATCATTCGCATCATCATGGTCAACTACCATGCGCCGGATATGCCAATACAATTTTTCCTGGTACTTTTTAATGATAGCGGTAAATCCCCGTTCTTTTGTAACGGGGTCCTTAAATTGCATTAAAAGCTCGGTGTCTCCTAAATGTTGTTGGGCCATAAGTGTAAAGCAAGTATAAAAGTAAAAAAAACCAATCATATGATTGGTTTTACATACAAAAGTTTAATCCGGTCAATGTTATGCGTTCTTCCTGGCTATCACTTTCTCCGCAGCCTCAACTATATTCGGTGCATCCAGTCCGTACTTGGTAAGTAATTCAGATGGTTTTCCACTTTCGCCAAAGGTGTCGTTTGTGCCGATATATTCAATCGGGATAGGCAAATTTTTAGCTGCCAGCTGCGCAATGCTATCGCCTAATCCGCCGATAATATTATGCTCCTCACAAGTTACCGCACATTTTGTTTTGCTGATAGAGGCAATTACCGCTTCAACATCCAACGGCTTAATGGTATGTATGTTGATCACTTCTACGCTAATGCCTTTTTCCTCTAAGATCCTGCCGGCTTCTATGGCTTTCCAAACGAGGTGACCGCAGGCAAAAATGCTTACATCCGCACCATCCGAGATCTTCTGTGCTTTGCCGATAACAAAATCGCTTTCATTTGTAAATATGGGCCATACCGGGCGGCCAAATCTCAGGTAAACGGGTCCTTCGTAATCAGCAATGGCAATTGTAGCTGCTTTGGTCTGGTTGTAATCCGCCGGCACAATTACCGTCATTCCGGGGAGCATTTTCATCAGGCCAATATCTTCCAGGATCTGGTGCGTGGCACCATCTTCTCCAAGAGTAAGGCCGGCATGACTGGCGCAGATCTTTACATTCTTGCCACTATACGCCACCGATTGGCGGATCTGGTCATACACCCTGCCCGTTGAAAAATTCGCGAAAGTAGTCGTGTAAGGAATTTTACCGCCAATGGTTAATCCTGCGGCAACGCCGATCATATTTGCTTCTGCAATGCCACATTGGATGAAACGTTCAGGAAACTCTTTTATAAATGCATTTAGTTTCATAGAGCCCAGCAGATCAGCGGTAAGTGCTACGACATTTTCATTTTTCCTGCCTGCTTCTAAAATACCATCTCCAAATCCGCTGCGGGTATCTTTGTTACCGGTTACCTGTATATTCTTTAGCATAAATTATCCTTGATTACTTGATATTAAATGAGCCGCAATATATAGCTTGCGGCTCATTTAAATAGATTTTTGTGCAACATTTTATAGCTGTCCGTCTTTTAATTTTACCTCCCATTGCCAGGCGGAAGCCATCATATCATTCAGATTATAGCTTGTTTTCCAACCCAATTCGGTTTTGGCTTTGTTGTTATTCGCAAAAATAGCGACCACATCGCCGGTGCGGCGCGGACCCAATGTGTAGTTCAATTTTACACCGCTTACTTTTTCAAAGGCATTGATCACTTCCAAAACTGTATAGCCATCGCCTGTACCCAGGTTAAAGATCTCGGGGTTTATTTTATTTTGTTTTTTTATAAGAAAATCAAGGGCAAGCGTATGCGCATGGGCGATATCGCAGATATGAATATAGTCACGGACACAACTGCCATCTCTTGTAGGATAGTCGGTTCCCCATACGTGCATGGTAGGCAATTTGCCGATGGCTGTCTGTGTAATCGCAGGCACCAGGTTGGCCGGTTTGCCCAACGGGATCTCACCGATCAATATAGTAGGATGTGCGCCAACCGGGTTAAAATACCTTAAAAGTATTGCTTGTATGGCGCCGTTTTTGACCGTATTATTTATGATCACTTCACCTAATTGTTTTGTAGCGCCATAAGGGGATTCCGCAGGCTTTTGCGGCGTTTCCTCCGTTACAGGAATTACATCCGGGTTACCGTAAACTGTACAGGAAGAAGAAAAAACAAAATTGGGTACATTGAATTTCTCCGCGCATTTTAGAATGTTAACCAGGGAGGTAAGGTTGTTTTCAAAATACAACAACGGTTTTTCGACCGATTCACCCACTGCTTTGTAGGCAGCGAAATGTATAATGCCATTGATATCCTTGTTCTCTTCAAAAAGGGTTTGCGTAGCTTCCCAATCGCAAAGGTCTACCACGTAATTTTTTATTTTTTTACCGGTAATTTCTTCTGCACCTTTTAAAATAGAAGCGCTGCTCCTTGAATTATTATCTACTGAAATTACTTCATACCCGTTTTGTATGAGGTCCACGATTGTGTGTACGCCGATATAGCCGCAGCCACCGGTTACTAGTATTTTATTCATATTTTAATTAACTCCAATTTCAGGTTATATATTTTTGAAAACACATTGTCAGCACTAAACAGGGGCGCATCGATGGCCATTGCTGTTGCGGCAATGATCGCATCTGGCAATTTTAGCTTATATTTTTTTCTAATGATTATAACCTGGTTCACTAATTCTTCGTTTTCCTTCGCTACCGGAAAGACATCAATATAGTTGACAAACTCATCAAAAATAGATTTGTTTTTAGATGACAGTTCAGGATTACTTAGAAATTCCAGTTGCGTAATAATAGAAATAGAAATTATTACATTAAGCTTCAAATACTTTTTAGAAAATTAACGTCCTTAAGATAAAGCCCTACAGCATTAGTGTCAAGGAACACCTTATATCCACTCATTCCTGATTTTTTTTTGATATGCTACCCAGTCTATTACTATGCATTTTCCCTGCAAAATTTCCAACGCTTTTTTTCTTTTTTTCCTCCTCTACTATCACCATTACGGTTATATCATCCGCATTGTTGTTAATAAGTAGGTTAATTTTATATTTCCCCGCTTTTGTTCGCTTGGCAATTGCTTTTATCGCTTCCATAACCTGCTGTTTTTACAAATTTACGGATGTTTCTTACTTAAATAAAAAATCACTCATGGTGTATGAGTGATTGCAATAAAGAACAAATTAAAATACTTTTTATAAAAAAGAAGTAATCAGGGAAATTATTAAGTAAATGATCCCCGCTAACAATGCGCTTACAGGAATGGTGAGTACCCAGGCCCACAGTAAATTAACAGTTACCCCCCATCTTACCGCACTCAATCTTTTGGTGGCGCCCACCCCGATGATCGCCCCGGTGATGGTGTGCGTGGTACTAACCGGTATGCCCATTTGCTCCGTCATAAATAGCGTGATCGCTCCGGAGGTTTCTGCCGCTACTCCTTCTAACGGTGTTACTTTAGTGATCTTCGTTCCCATGGTTTTAACGATCTTCCAGCCGCCACTCATTGTGCCTAAACCGATAGCGGTATAGCAGGCCAGCGGCACCCAGGTAAGGTCCTTTAACGCAGCGCCCACATCAGGATATTTCGCATTGTTATGTGCCACAAAGGCCGCCCCGATGATACCCATTACCTTTTGTGCGTCATTGCCTCCGTGGCCGATACTAAAGGCACCGGAAGAAAATAGCTGTAGCTTTTTAAACATGTTGGCCGTGCGGTATGCATTTGGTGTCTTTACCTTTTCAGAATAAATGTAGGCGCAGATAAAGATGAACATCATTATCAAAATGCCGTAAATGATGATGCCGTTGTCTGCCTTTTCCAATGCTTTCGATAAGGCGACAGTATCAACACTACCATCTACCTCCGACTTAACTTTTTCTGCAAGTTTGGTGGCGCCCAAAGCTTTATAATCAGCCATCAATGGCTTGCCGGCTTTTACAAACGCAACAGCGGTATTGTAGGCCGGCGCTTTGGCAGGATTGTCCGCAGCTTCCGATTTAAGGATATCAATTTTATAAAATTTCGAAAGGTTTTCTTCCAGTTTGTTTTTTTCAAAGTGTGCGAAAAGAAACCAGGTACCAATTCCTGTCAATACGATCAGCCCTACTTTTCCCCAGGTATTCCGCATGATCGTAATAATGGTAATATAAATGGATATTACCATACCGATAAGCGGGGCAAGAAATATGAATAGGATGATCTCCGTTATTTTCTTGATCTCTACTATATTAGCGATATTGGTAAAGCCGGTCGTTAAGAATGCATGTGCGACCGCAGCTCCTGCAAAACCACCAATTAATGTGTGCGAAGAGGAAGAAGGAATGCCGTACCACCAGGTTAATAAGTTCCAGGAAATGGCTGCTATCAGGCCCGCCAATATTACGGGCAGTGTGATAAATTCCTGGTGAACCGTTTTGCCAATAGTGTTAGCTACAGCATGGTCCTGGAAAATAAAATAAGCGACAAAATTAAAAAAGGCCGCCCAGATCACCGCCTGGAAAGGTGTAAGCACTTTGGTAGAAACAATGGTAGCAATTGAATTGGCCGCATCATGAAACCCATTGATGTAATCGAAAATCAAAGCCAGGATGACTATAACTATAAGCAGGGTCATAATAATAATTTGAAAATTTGCTAATGAGCTGATCTGCTGATGATAATGCGATGTATTCATTAGCACATCAGCTCATTATCGAATTAGCTGATTGTTTAGGCGTATTTCACAATAATAGATTCAATCACGTTTCCTGCATCTTCGCATTTGTCTGTAACGATTTCCATGACCTGGTAGATCTCTTTCTTTTTAATAACCTCTTTTACATCCGGCTCGGTTGCGAAAAGGTGCTCTACACTCATATCGAAAATGTCATCTGCCTGGTTTTCTACACTATTGATGGCAACCAGCGCGTCGGTGATCTGGCGCATGTTTTTCATGTTCCTTAATTCCGTAACAGCCTTATGAACCTGTACACAACCGATGGCGATCAGGTCGGCCATTTTCTTGATACCTGTTTCATTTGGATTGACCCGGTAAAAGTTTATTTTCTTTGCAGAGGCATAAATATAATCAGCAATATCATCCAGGGCGGATGCGAGGTAATGGATGTCTTCCCGGTCAAAAGGAGTTATGAAATTCTTTCCCAGTTCAGTAAAAATGTTGTGCGTGTAATCATCGTTCACATGCTCCATATCTTCTATTTCCTGGATCAGCTGAGCCCTTTTATCAAAATCAGGTTCATTAACCACTTCTTTTAATTTTTCACCCATTTTAACCAACTCTTCCGCTACACTTTCAAATAACTGGAAAAATACCCTGTCTTTGGGTAGGAATATCTTTAAAATAGAATTTAAACCAGCCATAATTATAATTTTTGCGGCAAAGGTTGGGTAATAACGTAAAAAAAATAATCACTTTCTAAATGGTAATGATTAGTTAACACAGGGGTAACATTAAATTGTTATTCCTTTGCGCAAATTTTTTTTATGCTTAAGAAGATACTGGTATTGCTGACTGTATTTGTATTAGGTAACCAGTTGCTAAAAGCCCAGTATTTAATGGATATGGTTGATACTACGAAAGATCTGGGAAAAGGCATGCTGGCATTGTACAATCGCTTTGATAATATAATCTTGAGCGGATACATTCAGCCGCAGTTCCAGCTCGCTGAAAGCAAAGGTGCCAAAAATTTTTCCGGTGGTGATTTTGCCCCAAACAGCAACAGCCATTTTATGCTGCGTAGGGCGAGGGTACGCTTTGATTATGTGCATTTTCCCAAAGCAATGACCGGTCCTTCTTTACAATTTGTTTTCCAGTTTGACGCCACCGAAAGAGGGGTAAATGTGCGGGATGTGTGGGGCAGGATTTTTGAAAATAAATGGCAGCTATTTGCCTTTGCCACAGGATTATTTGCCAGGCCATTTAGCTACGAATTAAACCTTTCCAGTGGTGACAGGGAAAGTCCGGAACGTGGGCGCATGAGCCAGATCTTGATGAAAACAGAAAGAGACCTGGGCGTAATGGCTACATTTGAACCAAGAAGAAAAAATAATAAATTCAAATTTTTGAAAGCAGACATTGGCCTGTTCAACGGACCTGGACTTTCGGCTTTAACTGATTACGATAGCCATAAAGATATCATCGGCCGGATCGCAGTAAAGCCGGTGGCTCTAAGTAAGAGCGTCACACTGGGTGCTGCTGCATCTATATTCTACGGCGGTTTATCTCAAAACACCAGGTATGTTTATACCACGCAAAGTGTTGGCGGTGTCAAAAACTTTATAGTTGATTCTACCCAAAAAAATATTGGCGGCACCGCCCCAAGAAAATACTACGGTGCGGATGCGCAGTTAAAAATCAGGAATAAAGTGGGGTTTACTGAGGTCAGGGCTGAATTTATTACAGGGAAGCAAACCGCCTCTGTCAATAACAGTGAAACTCCAGCGGCTTTATTTACCGCTGCTGAAGGATATTACATAAGAAATTTTAGCGGCGCCTATTTCTATTTTTTGCAAAACCTGGGAAGCCTGCATCACCAGGTCGGTATTAAATATGACTGGTATGATCCAAATACAAATGTGCGCTCGGAAGACATTGGTAAAGCAGGAAGCAATATCAATGCGGTAAATGTTAAATACAGTACGCTTGGCTTCGGTTATATCTATTACATGACCGAAAATGTTAAGATACTTTTTTGGTATGATAAAATAACAAATGAAAAAACCAGTCTGCCCGGGTATACGACAGACTTAAAAGATGATATTTTCACTTGTCGCCTGCAATTCAGGTTTTAGTTCAGGATTCCTGTCTGCTAAATAACCAATATTCATTAATTCATGTGAACTGCCAATATTGTTAACAAATCGTTTCGACAAAATAACTTCTTTGTTAATTCTTTCTTAATTTAGTCTTTTTACACCAAAACTACATTATGAAAAAAATTAGCTTCTATTTAGTCTTTGGAATACTATGTGCAAATATAGTACTTGCACAAACCAGGGAAATAACCGGGAAGGTGACAGATGCTAAAGACGGTGCCGGGCTCTCCGGAGTTACAGTATCAGGCAAGAACGATCAGTCATCAACTATTACAGGAACTGACGGTACATTCACTTTAAAAATTTCCTCCAAAACAACAGCAGTAATCTTTAGTTACGTCGGTTATAAAACAACCGAGGTAAAAATAAACGATGGCCAGGCAAATATTGCATTGGTCCAGGGCGATAACCAGTTAGCTGAGGTTGTAGTAGTTGGATACGGTACAAAGATCAGGCGGGACGTAACCGGCTCTATTGCCAAAGTCGCCGCAAAGGAATTGAACAATACGCCCGTCACAAGTTTTGAAAGTGCTATCCAGGGTAGGGCCGCCGGTGTATTGGTAAGTCAGCAAAACGGTAAGTTGGGCCAGGGCATAAATATCCGCATACGGGGCTCCGCCTCTGTAACTGCCGGCAATGAACCATTGTATGTTATAGATGGTATTCCTTTACAAAATACCGATCTTTCGGGCAATGGTGCCACCACCAATTCGCTTGCAGATATCAATATAAATGACATCGAGTCCATTGAAATATTGAAAGATGCGTCGGCTGCTGCAATCTATGGATCCCGGGGTTCCAATGGTGTAGTATTGATCACTACTAAAAAAGGTAAGGCAGGTAAATCAAAAATCGAATTCGGTTATTATACCGGCACCCAGAAACCAACCGGGAAAAGGGAATTTTTAAATGCTAAGGAATACGTCGATTATTTTACACAGGCAGCTGCAGGTGCGGCCGCCCAGGATACTATCGGTAGTAATGGATCTTACCTGTACGAAGATGCTTTGATAGATGAAATGGATTACCTCAATAGCAGGCTCACGAGGTATTCGGCCGGAAACGAAGACTGGAAAACACAGAAAGTAAATACCAACTGGCAGGACCAGGCATTCCAGGATGCTCCTATCTCTCAGTACGACCTGAATTTTTCAGGTGGTACAGATAAGACAACCTTTTATATGGGTGGACAATACCTCGACCAAACAGGGATCGTCAGGAGAAATAGTTTAAAAAGATATAGTGGCAGGTTAAACCTGGAACATAAAGTACGGGATTGGCTGTCAGTAGGTGTGAACATGAGTTTTGCACGTACTTTCAATAAAAGGGTATCCAACGATAATGCATTTTCTACACCATTACAGATTGTTGCATTGTCACCCATCACCCCTTTGATCGATCCGAGAACTGGTTTAACGAGCGGTGCCCTCGATCTGAACACCGGTAATCCAAACACCAATTACCCGGTCTATTATAATCCAGTATTGAGTGTTGAGAATACAAAATATAATACCGTTGTCAACAGGACCATCGGTAATTTATTTGCAAGTGCAAACATCGCCAAAGGGCTAACATTCCGGACTGAATTTGGAATGGATCAGCTAAATCAGAACGAAGATAATTTCGCCGGCCGTTTAACTGCCAGGAACCAGGGCGTTCCTAATGGCGCTGGTTATAATTCGTCCGACCAGATTTTGAATGTTAATACCAATAACTTTTTACGGTATGTTACCACTTTTGGACAGGCAAGTGATTTTGATGTGGTGGCAGGCACGAGTTTTCAAAAATACCAGTTGACGTCCAACAGTGCATCGGCGGAAGAATTTCCCAGTGATTCTTATAAAAAATTAAGTGCAGGGGCATCTAAAACCGCGGCTACGTCTTCAGCGACAGATTGGGCGTTATTATCTTATTTTGCCAGGGCCAATTATAAATTTAAAGACAGGTACCTGCTTTCTGTGAGCGGCAGGTACGATGGTTCCTCCCGCTTTGGTGCCAACAACCGCTATGGATTTTTTCCGGCAGTTTCTGTTGGTTGGATAATGTCTGATGAAGAGTTTCTGAAGAACTCAACCTGGTTGAGCTTTTTAAAATTGAAAGCCAGTTATGGCCTTACCGGTAACTCCGAAATCAGCAATTATGCCTCCAGGGGTTTGTATGGTGCTAATGCATACGGAGGCTTTGGAGGCCAGGTTCCGACGCAATTACCTAATCCTGATCTGAAATGGGAATCAACTGCAAGTCTTGATGTTGGTATAGAAGCCAGTGTTATTGATAAAAGAGTAACGATAGAAGTGGATTACTACCAGCGCCAAACCAGGGACCTGTTACTAAGTGTGAATGTTCCCTCCACCACCGGTTTTTTATCAAAAATTCAAAATGTTGGTAAGTTGGAAAATAAAGGGGTGGAATTCACCATCAATTCGGCCAATGTCGTAACTAAAAATTTCCGGTGGTCCACTAACCTGAATTTTGCCGCCAACAGGAATAAAATTACTAACCTGGGCGGTCAGCAAATAGGCACGCTGAACAGGGCGCAGGAAGGAGAGCCGCTGGGGGTTTTCTATGCGAAAGAATTTGCCGGCGCTGATCCCGCCAATGGAGACGCCTTGTATGTAAGAAACTCACTAAACAGCGATGGTTCAAAAGATCGTACCACTACCAATGATGTGAATGAAGCAGCAGATGTCCGGATCGGTAACCCAAATCCTGATTTTATTTATGGATTTGGCAATACGTTTACTTACAAGGGACTTGACCTGGATGTACTATTACAGGGAGTTTCAGGCAATGATATTTTTAACGGGGGCGGACAATATATGTCGGCCAGCGGAAGCAATGGGTTTGACAATCAAACGCGCGACCAGTTAAACGCATGGAAAAAGCCAGGCGATATCACCATGGTGCCGGAAGCCCGCTTATTTTATGCAAATGGAACGGATAATTCAAGCAGGTATATTTCAGATGGCTCTTATCTGCGGGTTAAGGCAATCACACTGGGCTATAACCTGTCACCTAAACTTTTATCGGCATTACATATTGATAGGGCAAGGTTTTATGTGAGGGCACAAAACCTGTTCACCATTACCAAATATAAAGGTTGGGATCCTGAGGTTAATGCGGATTACCAGGCTACCAATATCGACCAGGGAGTAGATTTCTATTCCGCGCCTCAGTTAAAAACAATCGTTTTTGGTATCAACATCGGTTTATAATCTATTTTAAATTATCTAGTATGAAAAGCAACATATTCAGTCTGCTCTTTTTAACTGCGACCATCCTGTTTTTAGGTTGCAGTAAAGAATTAGACACAACACCTTATAGTAATATTGATCAAAACAATGCCTTAAAGACCAGCTCAGACGTAGAGGGACTACTGGTGGGTTCTTATGCAGATTTAGGAGCTACTGACCTGTATGGCGGCGGGGCCTTTGTTACGGCAGACTTGTTAGCAGATTTTAACGAGATTTCCTGGAGCGGTACTTACCAGGGCATGACACAGATTAAAAATAAAGCCATACCGGTGGATAATGCCTTTACACAGGATACCTGGACAGAAGCTTACAAAGCCATCAATGACGTAAATAACGTTTTAAGCGCTTTATCAGTGGTAACTGCTGCTAAAAAGGATAAGGTAGAAGGCGAGGCGAAATTTATCAGGGCCTGTATTTATTTTGAACTGGTCAGGTTATATGCAAAAGCCTGGAATGATGGTAATCCTGCTGCTAACGATGGCGTTCCAATAAAATTGACACCTACCGTTGAATTGAGCGGGTCAGCGGACCAGTTACTCCGGGATAAGGTATCTGTAGTATACGCCCAGGTGATCAAGGACCTTACTGAAGCTGAAGCACTCTTACCAGAATCAAACGGATTTTTTGCGACTAATGCTTCCGCTGCAGGCATGCTGGCAAGGGTGTATTTGCAAAAAGGGGATTATGCAAATGCGCGGGATGCGGCTGACAGGGTTATCGAATCAGGAAATTATAAATTAACCCAAGCCAATGCGGACGACATCATTGAAGAATTTTTATATACGAGGGCAAAGGCGGAGGACAATACAACCGAAGACATATTTGCTATACAGGTAACCACCACAGCTGGCGTAAATACTTTCCAGACTTTTTATTCTGAATTAGGCAGGAACGATATCAGCATCAAAGATGCTCATTATGATTTGTATGAACCCGATGACCTGAGGTTAAACCTGATCAGCAGTGATGGCTATGTAACGAAATTCGACAATGTATATGGAAACGTACACATTATCCGTTTATCGGAAATGTACCTTATCAGGGCGGAAGCTAATTTTAGATCAAATACAACCACGGGTGCTGAGCCGGTTGATGATATCAATATGGTCCGCGAAAGAGCAGGATTAGATGCGCTGGCAGCTGTGACACTGGCTGATATTTTGAAGGAAAGAAAGATAGAGTTGTCATTTGAAGGGTTTAACCTGCATGATATAAAACGGTTGGGTGTTTCCACGGGGTACTTCACGGGTGGTGGCGGTTTGCCATTCGACTCACCGAAATTGATCTTCCCAATTCCAAAAAGGGATATTTTGGTAAATCCTAATTTAAGCCAGAACGAAGGATATTAATCTAAAATAAAATGCATTAAAAAAGACCGGCTCCTTGCTGGTCTTTTTTAATGCATTTTATACAGTCCCGTGTCGGCTTGAATTACAATATTGAGTTGATGGGTATTTATTTTTCTCCAGGTATCGATACAGTCTCCTTAGTTATAATTTCAGCAGTTATTTTAAATCTCTTTTAAAAGCCAGACTCAAACTGTAGGTCGGGATAGAGCAACGTGTGCATGTATCGACCTCTGCGGTTGGCACCGACTATCCCTACGAAATTATATCTATTCAAATTGCTGTTGTGGTGTTTCAGACCAATAACCGAAGCACTCTTTCTAAAAGCTAATTGTGGGACCTGTAATGTTTTATGTTAACAAATAAGCTGCGTAATTAACATATATAAAAAATTAATAATTTATTTTGATTTTTCAAAACTTTTTCCGTTATTAATTTTCCATAAAAAATTTGAAACCCAATATCAAACGGGTTTTCAATCAGAATTAAAACTTAAGCAACCCTGCAAATCCTGCTTAAGGACAAATATTAGATTTTATTTGATATTTTATTTCTGTCTTGATAATTATTTTTTTTAACATTTGGCTAATAAAAGAGCATAAATTCTTACTTAATTTGCTAATTTATGTTAAATTTTACTTAAATTACACATATTAATAACCAAAACAATGTTATGAGAAAAAATGCATTCCTACTGATGACTCTATTATTATGTGGTAGCGTAACCGTTTTTGCCCAGACAGTAATTAAGGGTACAATAACGGACTCTAAAGATGGATCTCCCATCGTTGGCGCTACTATTAAGGTAAGGGGTGAAAATACCTCTGTTGCCTCCGCGGCTGATGGCTCGTTTGAGATCGTTGCTAAATCAGGCAAAGTTCTTGACATAAGTGAGATCGGCCATTTCTCTCAAACGATTAGCTTCCAGGGTAAAGGGATTCTTGAAATAAAGCTTGCACCTGATCTGAAAGCCCTCTCCGAAGTAATAGTAACGGGCACAGGTTCCGCAGTCAGTAAGAAGAAACTGGCATTTGCCGTACAATCAGTCAACATAAGCGACCAAACTAAAGTGCCAACGGGCGATGTTGGCCAACAACTGGTAGGGCAAATCGCCGGTGCGCAGATCAGTAGCACGAACGGGCAACCAGGAGCGGCTATCAATATTTTATTGCGCGGCATCAATAGTATTAGTGCCGGTACTACGCCTATGATCCTGATCGATGGTATCCAACTGGGTGCAACAGACCTCGGCTCGATCGATTTGAATTCAATCGAAAAAGTAGAAGTTGTACAAGGGGCCGCCGCTGCTACCATTTACGGAGCGCAGGGTGCCAATGGGGTTATACAGCTTTTCAGTAAAAAAGGAAAACAGGGCGCGCTCAGTATTGATGCCTCCAGCAGCATTACTTCCAGCGAATTTTTAAACATTGGGGATGTTCATAAAAATCGTTTTCACAATTACCAGACAAATGCCGCCGGCCAGGTGGTAGGAGCGAGTGGAAATCCCCTGGAATGGGATCCTGTACTGGGTTTGTATAAAGAGAACGTTATTTACAACGCGTTGGATCCCACAGGTAAAAGTGACAAGCCTTTTGATCAGAATTTGAAATATTATGACCATTTTAAAATGTTTTTTCAACAAGCAAATACCTACAATGCTTCTGTAAATGTATCTGGTGGAAGGGATAAATTTGACTTTAGTATTTCTGCCTCAAAGTTCAGGCAGGAAAGTAATTTTAAAGACAACGGATATCTTGACAGGAACAATTTCACCGTTAACCTGGGTATGGAACTGGCCAAAAACCTGAAATTGCGCAGTCTTACCCAATTGGTGTATGCAAAGAAAACGGTTAATTGGGACCGCTCAATCGTCTATGCTATTAATAATTCGCGGCCATTTGCAAATTATGATGATAAAATGGCTGATGGAAATGTATCCCATTATTTTGGTGATGCAACCGGCGTGAACGGAGAAAACCCGGCTTATTACCAGGCGTACACTTCCACCGATGAACAAAAAGTGGATGTGGTTCAAAATTTCGATTTGAATTATAAGCCGTTTCGTTTTATAGAATTGGACGTGAAGTACGGCCTCAATTACAGGAAAGGGGATAATACTTATAAATATTTAAATCAATCCGGGAACAAAAACGTAGTTGAATCCGATTATTCATTAGCAAATTTCAATAGTGCAGGTGGTGGAAATGATGGCGAGATAAACATTCAGCGAACACAAACCGTTTTCCAGAATTTTTTACCATCCGCAACGATCAATTTGGATTTTGCCAAAGATTTTCATTTAAGGGTTCCTATCAAATCCACCACCTATGCGGCTTTTGATTATAGGAAAAATGTTTTTAAAGATTATTATGTATATGGTTTGGGCCAGCCTCCTTTCACACCTTACACGGCCAGCAATTATACAACCCAGGTAATCTACCGCGATGAGATCACTCCTTTTATCACCTATGGCTTCCTGGTAAATCAGCGTTTTGAGTATGGTGAACTGGGTGGCGTATCAGGTGGATTGCGCCAGGATTATTCTTCCGCGTTTGGAAGAGGTATTACACCTAAATTATTTCCACGTGGCGATGCCTATTTAAGGATATCCTCCTTTAATTTCTGGAATAACCTCGGCAATATTGCCAATGTGCTTGCAGAATGGAAATTAAGGGCAGCTTATGGTGAAGCCGGTATTCAACCAGGAGCTTTTGACAGGTACCCAACTTTAAAACCAAAAACATATGGTGGAAGCCAGGCATTTTATTTTGAACCGTTACAACCCAATCCAGACCTGGACGTAGAGGTGTCAAAAGAATTAGAACTTGGAACTGACCTGACCTTTAAAGCTGGTAAAAATAATTGGTTTCGCACGATCGGGTTGTCATTCTCCTACTGGAAACGCAGCACCGATAATGCAATTTACAATGTGGACATAGCACCGTCCCTGGGCGGCGGTACCTTTAAGCAAAATGCCTTTACATTGGCTTCGAACGGTACGCAATTTTCTATCAATTTAGCGACCCTTTCTTCAAAAAAGTTAAACTGGAACACCACTATCAACTGGGGCCATCAAACTTCCGAGATATCTAAAGTGATTGGTGCCGATGTTGTGCTGATCTCCTCTGCAGGCAGTACCAATTACGTTTTAAAACCAGGTCTGAAAATTGGCCAGTTGTTCGGATATAAATTCCTTCACCAGGTAGATGCACTAAACGCTGCCGGTGACTTTATAATTGCCAAGGCCGACCAGGGTAATTACGAAGTTGCAAGCAATGGCTTTGTGGTGGACAAAGCTTCCAAAAGACCAGTTGTTGATCCTCAGCAACATGATTTCGGAGATCCTAATCCCAAATTCAATATGTCTATGATCAATGATCTTGCCTTTGGAAATTTCTTCACTTTCAGCATGCAGTGGGACTGGGTATATGGCAGCCATTTGTACAACCAGACAAAAGAATGGATGTACCGGGATGGTATCAGTGGCGACAATGAAAAACAAATTACGATCAATGGGGAAACTGGTGCCTGGACAGCATTTTACCGCGGCGTTTACCAGGCAGGCGCTAACAATGGCACCAAGGATTATTTTTATGAGGATGCTTCTTTCGCCCGTTTAAGAAATATTTCAATTGGATTTGATATTGCAAAATTTCATCCCATTAAAGGCTTTAGAAAAATACAGTTGGTATTGAGTGGCCGCAACCTGATCACGATCACCAATTATACAGGGTTTGATCCTGAGATCAGTTCAGGTACTACCAATTCAGCCTGGGACAGGGGAACCGATCACAATACCCTTCCCAACCTTAAGTATTATACCGTAGGACTGAACTTCGGCTTTTAATCATTAAAATCAAATTATTATGAATCATACAAAGAATATAATCAGCATACTTTTACTTGCAGGTGTTTTTGGTGCCGCTTGTAAAAAGCAATTGGATGTAAAAAATCCTAACCAGCCCAACCCGGAAACGATTAAAACAGAATTTGGCATCACTGCCTATGGAAAAGGTGGCGTATATACAAATGGCTTCAGATTTTTAAAGTATGGCGATGGCGTTAACGGCGAATTTTTTGCCGGTGTATGGGGTTTTCATGAAATGATGGGAGATGTAATTGGAATGGAAGCTGCAAATCTTTATGCCAACCAGCTTGCCGCGCCGGATAAAGTTACCCTGGATAATGGTACGATAGTTTTAAACCCGGGAACACCCAATCGTTCGGCCCTTGTTTTACGCGCCAATAATCAAAATGCGGCGGCAGGGCAAAACCCGTTGTATTATGAGTGGGCCTACATGTATTCATTAAATAACGTGTGCAACGTATTGTTGGAAAATGTAGATGCCGTCACATTTACGGGCGATGAAACATCCAGTAAAAATACGATCAAAGCCTGGGCCTATTGGTGGAAAGGATATGCTTACGCAAGAATTGGCAGCATTTATTATGCTGGTGTAATCGTAAACACATCATTGTTATCTAACCCGACACCCGGAGGTGAATATGTAACGAAGGAAGCGATCATCGCGGAATCGAATGCCAATTTTGAAAAAGCCAGTGCAATTTTAGCCAGCCAGGCCAATGATGCCACTTACCAGGAGATACTGGGAAAGTTAATTCCTGATTTCTTCCAGTTAGGGAAGGGCGGGATTTTAACTCCCGGAATGTGGATCCACAATATCAATACCATGGAAGCAAGGAACCTGTTGGTTAATAAAACATTGGCTACCATGGATGCTGCAGACTGGACGAAAATCAAAGCGTTAACTGATGCGGGTATTCAAAAATCAGATTATGTATTTACGGGCCGCTCAAATGCCAATAGCGATTTTCTGTCAAGCGCCAGCGGAACAGTTGCAGCCAAGTCCACCAGCGCTTCTCCAGGTGGCAATACTTATAAAATCAGTGAGCGCCTGATACAGGAGTATGATCCTTTAGACAAGCGTTTGGCGAATAATTTCGTAAAAGGCACCACCTGGACAGGGAACCCGGATCGTGGCAATAGTTTCAATACACGCTGGGCCCTGGTAGATGCGGGAAAAGGACTGTCGAACGTAATCGTTTACAGTGACAAAACAGATGGTGGCACAGAGTTATATATTGCCGGCACCTGGGAAGAGAATCAATTAATGAATTCAGAAGCGCTGTTATATGGCCAGGGCAATATTACTTCGGCAACAGCATTGGTAGATTCAGTAAGAAGTTACCAGGGAGCCGGCCTCGCGCCAATTGTAAGTTTAACCATTGCGCAGGCTAAAGAAGTGCTTCGAAAAGAGAGGAGAATTGCGCTCGTATTCAGGGGACTGTCATTTTATGATGCACGCCGCTGGAAGGTGATCGATCCGGTTAGTAGCGGCGGCGGCAGAACAGGCGCGATGGTATTAAGCGCTGCGGGCGTTTTAAGTACAAATGCAACCATTGAATACAATTACCTTGATTATTGGGATGTACCGGATAATGAGTTGGCATATAATCCAGCTTCAGGAAGCAGTGCCCCGGTGGTAAATCCAAGGCAGTAAAAAATATAATCAGTCATAAAAAAAGCAGGCTTTTAAAGCCTGCTTTTTTATGACCGATTGTTAATTCAAAGCCTTGATACTGGTCCCGTTCAAACCTTAAAAGAAGGATTTAAATTTAAAGATGTGGATGAATCTATGCAGGTAGTATTTTCTCTCTGTAGATAAGAAAGGGTGAGCTTGCTCCGGCAGAGCAACCTTCTATCAATAGCTCAAGTAGCTATTGGGTTTCAAAGGCAATTATCTTAACGAATAAGGATTGCTTAAGAAGTTACCACTACCGGGGTGATTCTACAATTAATATTATTCGGCCTTCTTAGTTATCAACGAAAAAAATAAATAGTTACGTATAAGTTAGCGGTGAAACTATGCCAGCGGCATAACCTCTTTGTAGAACCAAAGAAAAGATTTGATTTGCTCCGGCGGAGCAACCTTGTATTAATGAACTCAAACGAGCATTGGGTGCCAAGGCAATTATCTTAACGAATAAGGATTGCTAATTCTAAAATCGATCCTATTTTCTACGAAGAGCTTATGCTTGCCGGGGTGATTCTACAATTAATATTATTTCGGCCGTTTTAGTTATTAATGAAAAAAATAAATAGTTGGGTTTAAGTTAGCGGTGAAACTATGCCAGCGGCATAACCTCTTTGTAGAACCAAAGAAAAGATTTGATTTGCTCCGGCGGAGCAACCTTGTATTAATGAACTCAAACGAGCATTGGGTGCCAAGGCAATTTATCTTAACGAATAAGGATTGCTAATTCCAAAATCAATCTTATTTCTACAAAGAAATTACCCCCTGCCTAGGTGGTTTAATAATCAATCCTATCTCCATGAGGTTGCCTACTGAACGGAAATCTATATTTAAATTACAATTTTACTTTACCGAAAAATCGGGCTAGTGATTTTGATGGCGGCTTGCTGAACAACTGTACAGGTATACAATTGTTCTATTTACTGCTACTTCTTTATCTTCTGAGATTTACATACCTGGGTGACAGGCGCTTGATGTTTATCAAGATATCTTCAGGATAAAAATTTGCCCTCCTCATGTAAATCCTGGCGGAGTGGTTATCATTCCGAAAGGATGGCGCACCGGCTACCTGCAAATAAAATTTAAGCCTGCTGATTTCTTAGGCGAAACTTACGCCGTAGGTTTTACGTTGAATAAAATAGACGAGACTGGCTATACATTGAGTGGCAACAACCAGAATGGAATGGTAGTGATCAACATTAAAAACCAATATGATGGCATTTATTCCAGGAGGGGTTATGCTTTAAGGGCCAATGATGCTGCACTGACTGGGCCTATCGGGCCAGATGAGATCAGCCTGACAACTATCTCAGGCAATGCGGTTAAGTGGATTGAAAATCACCAGTGGGGTAATGGCGTCGGAATGCTGGCAGCAACGATATCTAATCCTACCTGGACGGTTAATGCGGACAATACGGTAACAGCAACAAGCGATGGCGGGCCTTTCCCGGATGGATTGAAAAACTTGCCGGGATATAACTCGAGATACGATCCGGCTACCCGGACATTTTATGTAAAGGCAACCTGGGGAGGTGGGCCGGGTGTGAGGGGAATGACAGATACCTGGTTTACCTCGGACCGAGATAACCAGAACAACTAGCGACTATATATATTGTAAGGAGAGATTGTTTTCACAATCTCTCCTTTTTTCTTATAAATTCTCCTGTTTTTTATATTTTATAATCTCTCGATGTGTGGATTTGCGTTTAAATAAGCCGCCAGGAAAATTATTTTTGAGCGAAACGCCCTAAAATTTTAACGCTATTCCTTATTCTCATTATATGCTTTTAAATCTTAATTTAAAAATTACCTTTTTTGCATTGCTCAAAATTTTAATAAAAATCTCTTAATTTCCAGCATCGCTTTAAATTATTTTAACAAACCAGTGATTTTTATCAAAATAAATTATTTAAAACGTGTTAATTAAGACACTCAGAATTGAAAAAATCACAATTTTTAACAAAAATTTTGTGGATTAAGCAGCAAATCCTTCCTTTGAGAGGTCATTATTAATCAATTGTTAATTTTAGGGGCCCTTAACCTCCTGAGATTATCAATTTGGAGGCAAATAATTTAAAACAAAATCAATTACACATGAGAAAATTATTGACTATGATGGCAATAGCTATGCTGTCATTGGGCGTGGTAACCGCTCAAACCCGTTTAATATCGGGCAAGGTTACTGATTCAAAGGGAGTTCCTGTACCCGGAGCCACTGTGAAACTTAAGAGTGGCGCTGCGGTTGCGGCTGATGACAGGGGAAATTTTCAGATCAATGCGCAAACGGGCGATGTGTTAACCATTACTTCAATTGATTTTGAAACCTTGACCGCTAAAGTAGGTAGTGAATCTACAATTGCGGTTTCAATGGTATCCAGCGAAAACAAATTGTCTGAGGTGGTTGTAACGGCCTTAGGTATTAAAAGAAACAAGAATACACTACCTTATGCTGCACAGCAGATCGGTGGTGATGATGTTAGCAGGGTGAGAGGTGGAAATATCATGTCTGCAATGTCTGGTAAAGTAGCTGGTCTGCAGATCCAACAGGGAAATGGTATTGGTGGTTCTACCAATGTAGTTATCCGTGGTAATAAATCACTGACTGGTAACAACCAGGCTTTATTTGTTGTGGATGGTGTACCGGTAGATAACTCTAACAACAATAGTAGCGCCCAACGTCAGGGACAGACAGGTTACGATTATGGTAATGCTGCTGCAGATATCAATCCTGATGATATCGAATCTTACAACGTATTGAAAGGTGCTGCTGCCTCCGCCTTATATGGCTCAAGAGCTGCTAACGGAGTAATCATGATTACTACCAAAAAGGCAAAAAGAGGATTAGGTATTACTGTTAATACTGGTATTACAGTTGGTAATATTGATAAGAAAACGATGCCAAAATACCAGACCAAATATGGTGTTGGCTATTCTTCCAATTACCAAAAAGATGGTTTTCTTTATTTTGATGTTGACGGCGACGGTGTTAAGGACCTGGTTGTACCAACTTCAGAAGATGCATCGTACGGAGCTGCATTTGACCCAAGCCTGATGGTTTTTCAATGGGATGCGTTTGATCCGGCTTCTCCTTACTACAAAAAAGCAAAGCCATGGATAGCTGCTGCAAATAACCCGACAACTTTTTACGAAACAGCTGTTTCTAATAATAACAGCATTTTCTTAAATGGCGCCAATGATAAAGGAACTTACACATTGGGCTATACCCGCAATGAAGAAGTAGGAACTTTACCTAATAGTAAAGTGATCAAGAACATCCTGAATTTTGGATCTACTTACAAAATCATGGATAACCTGGAAGCAAGTGCAGGTATCAATTATTCCCAGATCAAAGGAAAGGGCCGTTATGGTACAGGTTATAGCGGACAAAATGTAAATCAGAATTTCCGCCAGTGGTACCAGACTTCAACTGATATCCAGGACCAAAAAGCAGCTTACTTTAGGAACGAAAAAAATATTACCTGGAACTGGAAAGATCCATCTGTCGCATCCGGCCTAGTTCCGATCTATACAGATAATTATTATTGGACACGTTACCAGAATGTTGAAAAAGACAGTCGTAGCAGGGTATTCGGTAATGTTGCCTTAAACTACAAAGCCACTAATTGGTTAAGTATCCTGGGCCGTATTTCTGTTGATAATTATACTGAATTACAGGAAGAGCGTGTTGCTGTAGGAAGCCAGGGAGTTGCTAAATATTCCCGTTTCGACAGGACGTTCAACGAAATCAATTACGACCTGATCGCAACTTTCAATAAGGATATTACTTCAGATTTAAATTTGAAAGCTTTGGCAGGTACAAATATCCGCAAGACTACTATTTCATCAAGTAGTGCAACAACCAATGGCGGCTTAGTTGTAGCAAATCTTTACTCCTTGGCGAATTCAAAAGGAACAATTGCTGCTCCTGTAGAAGCATATCAACCTAAAGAAGTAGATGGTTATTTTGGCGGCCTTACTTTGGGCTGGCGCAATTTCCTTACCGTAGACGGAACTATACGTAGGGATATTTCTTCAACCCTTCCGATCGGTGACAATGGTTACAACTACTACGCAGTATCAGGTGCCTGGTTATTCTCTCACCATTTGCAGAACGCCAGCTGGCTTTCTTCTGGTAAATTAAGAGCTAACTATGCAACAGTTGGTAACGATGCGCCATGGGGAAGTATCAAAGATGTATATGATAATGTTGCTCCTTTTGGAAGCACTTTATTGTATTCTCTGCCGGGTACACAAAACAATAAATTACTTAAGCCAGAAAATACGATCAGTAAAGAAATTGGCCTTGAAATGTCATTTCTGAAAAATCGTCTTGGTTTTGATGTTTCCTATTACATTACTAATACCAAAGACCAGATCATCCCTGTTTCAGTTTCAACGTCAACAGGTTATACAAGTAAATATGTAAATGCCGGCGATGTACAGAATAAAGGCTTTGAAATATCTTTAAACGGCAATCCTGTAAAAACGCAGAGTTTTTCATGGGACGTTACTGTTAACTGGTCAGCCAGCAGGAGCAAAGTATTGTCTTTGTACAATGATAGCAAGAACCTGCTAATGGCTTCATTCCAGGGTGGTATCAGTGCTAATGCTACAGTAGGCGAAGCTTACGGAGTTTTGAAAGGAAGAGGCGTTCAAACTTTGAACGGGCAGAAATTAGTAGGTGCTGACGGATATTATGTAAACACTGCCACCACTACAGACGTGATAGCTAATATCAATCCTGATTGGTACGGTGGTATCTACAACTCATTTAAATACAAAGATTTCACATTGGGTTTCTTAGTTGACATGCGTCACGGTGGAAGTTTATTCTCGCTTGATATGTATTATGCACAATACACAGGTGTATTGGAAGAATCTGCAGGATTGAACGACCAGGGTAAGCCAATCAGAAGCGCACTTTCTGACGGTGGTGGTTATGTATTTCCAGGTGTAACAGCTGACGGAAAACCAAATACAAAACACGTGGTAGTCGACGCTAACAGTCCAACAATACCTGGCTCTGAGTATGTGTACGATGCCAGTTATATTAAATTAAGGGAAGCTACTTTATCTTACAATCTTCCACAATCTATCTTCAAAGGTGTGAAAGCAATAAAAGGAATTGAATTTTCTGTAATCGGTAGGAACCTGTGGATCATTCATAAAAATCTTCCTTATTCAGATCCAGAAGAAAATTTATCTTCTGGTAATGTTCAGGGATACCAGAGTGGTGCATATCCAACAACAAGGTCTATTGGATTCAACCTTAAATTTAAATTCTAATCTAAATTATTTCGAACATGAAAAAATTAATATATCTCTCGTTTTCGTTGAGCTTGTTTATTTTGGCATCCTGCACAAAAGACCTGACGAATTTAAACGAGCAAACCAAGGCCCCGGCCAATGTACCCGCGGGTACACTGTTTTCCAATGCCACCCGTTCGCTGTCTGACCCTTTAGCCAGTGCGAGTGTAAATACCGATGTCTTTAGATTTATCGTTAAGCATTGGGCAATGGTTACTTACCAGGATGAGGTACAGTATGATTTTACGACCAGGTTTATCCCAAGGTCATGGTGGTCAATCATGTACAGGGACGTGCTGAATGACCTTCAGAATTCCGCTCAACTGATTACTGATGATGCGAATTTGACAGATGGTGAAAAAGCAAATAAATTAGCAATCATCGATGCAATGCAGGTGTACACTTACAGTATTTTGGTTAATACTTTTGGTGATGTACCATATTCTGAGGCATTAAATAGCACTATCTTATTCCCAAAATATGATGACGCAAAAACAATCTACGCTGACCTGTTGACAAGGATCAGTGCTGATATCACTAAAATGAATGCAACGGCAAGTGGTTTTAGCGCAACCGAAGACCTGCTCAATAAAGGCAGTATGACCAAGTGGATAAAATTTGCCAACGGACTGAAAATGAAACTGGCATTGACCATTGCAGACGAAGACGATGCAACGGCAAAGTCAGCTGTTGAAGCAGTCAGTGCAAATGCCATTACTTCCGCAGCAGACAACAGTATTTTTGTTTACCTGACCGGAAGCCCGAATCAAAATCCATTGTATGCTGATATCGTGACCGGTGGCCGCGGTGATTATGTAGCTACACAAGATTTTGTTGATACACTGGCCAGGCTTGTTGATCCAAGGCTGTCTAAATATTTCTCGCCAAATGCCGCAGGCCTTTATAAAGGTGGTATTAGCGGTGCAGTTAACAGTCCACAATCTGATTATTCTCAGCCAGGGGCTAAAGTAATTGCTCCTGATGCAGGAAATATATTTATGGATTATGCAGAAGCTGAATTCTATCGTGCAGAAGCTGTTGAAAGAGGATATTCAATCCCTGGTACTGCAGCAGAGCATTACAGCAATGCAATTACCGCATCTATTTTATATTGGGGAGGCACAGCAGCTGAAGCAACAGCTTACCTTGCTAATCCCGCTGTAAACTATGCAACCGCTGCCGGCACCTGGAAACAGAAGATCGGAACACAGAAATGGATCGCTAATTTCAATCGTCCTTACGAAGCCTGGACTGAATTAAGGAAATTTGATTTCCCGGTACTGACGCTACCTGTAGCTGCAAAATCAGGCTTTCCTAACAGGCTTACTTATCCTGATACGGAAGCAACAACCAACGGTGACAACTATACGTCGGCAGCCAGCAAAATTGGAACTGACAAAGTGGAAACAAAACTTTTTTGGGATAAATTTTAATCCTGAAAAAATTTATATTTATTTGCAAAAGACCCCGGATCCGGGGTCTTTTGCTTTGGGGGAATATCGAATACAACTGGAAGTTACGCCCGTCAAACCACCACAAGAGTGTCCCAGCGGGGTTTTCACGGCTTAGCAATTTTAAAAGTTGGATCCGTGAAACCCTGCTGTAGAAAAGAGCTAACCTCATTTTATACCCCTTTAAATTATGCAGTCATTTTTAAATCAAAGGAATCAAACTTCTTTTCTGCAGCAGGGTTGCACGGTCGGGTATTTTATGACTTACATAGCGAGCTGTGAAACCCCGCTGGGACCTACTTGTGCTGGTACCGGCAGCTTGCTGAGCAACTGTGTTGATTGTGAACCGACCTGCGGTTTATGATGCCGCATTTTTGGTTAAGTATGCGATAATGTAAATCTTGGAATCCACCTCTTTTCTACACTAGGGTAACTTGCCTGGAAGTTAGGTCCGTCAAACCCTGCTGTGGATGTCATTTCACCAGAGGGTAATAGCACACCACAAGAGTGTCCCAGCGGGGTTTTCACGGCTGACGGTAGCAATTTTAAAAGTTGGATCCGTGAAACCCTGCTGTAGAAAAGAGCTTACCTCATTTTATACCCCTTTAAATTCTGCAGTCATTTTTAAATCAAAGGAATCAAACTTCTTTTCTGCAGCAGGGTTGCACGGTCGGTATTTTATAACTTACATAGCGAGCTGTGAAACCCCGCTGGGACCTACTTGTGCTAGTACTGGCAGCTTGCTGAGCAACTGTGTTGATTATTAAGCGGCCTGCGGTTTATGATGGCGCATTTTGATCATGTGTATGCGATAATGTAAATCTTGGAATCAACCTCTTTTCTACACTAGGGTAACTTGCCTGGAAGTTACGTCCGATCAACCCTGCTGTGGATGTCATTTCATCAGCGTAAATAGCAGCAGCACAAGAGTGTCCCAGCGGGGTTTTCACGGCTGGCGGTAGCAATTTTACAAGTTAGATCCGTGAAACCCTGCTGTAGAAAAGAGCTTACCTCATTTTATACCCCTTTAAATTCTGCCGTCATTTTTAAATCAAAGGAATCAAATTTCTTTCTGCAGCAGGGTTGCACGGTCGGGTATTTTATGACTTACATAGCGAGCTGTGAAACCCTGCTGGGACCTACTTGTGCTAGTACTGGCTGCTTAAAGAGTATAAGATCATGCTAAGTCAACAACCCAGGCTTTAATAAGCAATATTAACAACATAAGAATTTTGGCGAAAAATAAAAACACTTTAAACTTTTATTTTTTAATTCTCTTATCGCCCATTTTATGACTGATTAATTTTGAAAATTTGTTAATGAATAAGATATTTTATAACAAAATGTATAAACATTATATTAATAAATAATTTGTGATATTTCTTAAATAGCAGCTAAAATATTTCAAAAACACATAAAATTGCGTCAGAATTAACACTTTTTCATGAATAAATTGCCATTTCGTAAAAATTATATTTTTGCATAATATAATATATGACGTTGCTAAAATTTAAATGTTAATAAAAATTTAACTTTTTTTTTGTAATTTAAGCAGCAAATCGTTCCTTTACGGGGTCATTTTTTAACAAAATGTTAAATCCCCCCTCTCCAAACATTAATTTTCGGGTTTCCTATTTCCGCATATTTTTTTTAAAACAAATTAATTACACATGAGAAAATTATTTACTATGATGTCGGTTGCTTTGCTGTCGTTCGGACTGGTCACTGCTCAAAGCCGCCTAATTTCGGGTAAAGTAACTGATTCAAAAGGGGCGCCAATAGCTGGCGCAACTATTAAACTCAAGAACGGTACCGCAGTAGCAGCTGATGAAAGTGGCAATTTTAAGATTAACGTGCAAACAGGGGATGCATTAACTATTACCTCTGTAAATTTTGGAACACAAAAAATTACCATTACCGCTTCGAAAAGCAATTACGCGGTGTCCCTGGCAGACAAGGTCAATATGATGGATGAATTTATTGTCACGGCAGGTGGTTTCAAGTCTAAAAGGAAAGAAATCGGTACTGCCAGTACGGTTATCCAGTCACAAACCTTAACTGCAGGTAAAGCAACCAGCATCGCAAGTGGCTTGCAGGGTAAAGTTGCAGGATTCCAGGTTAGTGGAACTGGTGGAGGGGTTAACCCAAACTACCGGTTAGTGCTCAGGGGCCAGCGTTCTTTAACCGGTAACAACCAGGCGTTGATTGTATTAGACAATGTTATTGTGCCAACCGAGGTACTGGGCAACCTTAATCCGGAAGACATAGAAAACATTGTTGTACTGAATGGCTCCGGCGCCGCTGCCCTGTACGGGTCACAGGCTTCCAACGGTGCTTTGATCGTAACTACCAAGAGAGGTAAAAGGGGTGCCCCGGTTGTAAATGTCTCAAACACCATCACAGTTGAGTCAGTTGCCTTTTATCCTAAAATACAAAAGAAATTTGGAGCTGGTGGAACTGCTTATAATCTTGATCCTAACGGCCTGCCATTTTATAATTATCTCGAAAACCAATCTTATGGATCTGCATTTGATGGTGTTTTAAGAGAAGTGGGACCAGCGCTTGAGGATGGATCACAGGATTCTGCTTTATACCAATACAACGACGGCCATTTTGAATTTTGGAAAAAAGGCATCACCAATCAGACAGATTTTTCTGTTTCAAATGCTGATGAAAATTCTTCTTTTTATTTTTCCGGACAATATGCCAATGTAACAGGAACAACGCCCGGTGATAAATATAACAGGGCATCACTCCGGTTGAATGGCAGCCGTAAAGTTGGTAATAAAGTAAATGTTACCTATTCTACCGCTTACACGCAAAACAGGTATGATATCACTACCCAAACAGGTAGTATGTATGCCAATATGCTTAACATGCCATCTAACGTTGATATCACGAAATATAAAAATTGGCAGACTGATAAATTCGCCAATCCAATCGGATATTATAATCCATGGTACCAGAATCCTTACTTTGTGGCCGATAATAACCGGTCAAAATCGCGCAATGATTATCTGACAGGTAATGTAGAAATAAAATTTACCCCGATACCAGGCCTGGATATCGTTGGTCGCCAGGGAATTTCTACCAGGAACTATTCCAGCAAGAACTGGGTAGGCGCCTTTAAATACACAGAGTTTTCAAAACATACTGATGCAAGTTCCAAAGCAGATATATCTGCATCTGTAAATGACAATAGCGGATATACTACAACGATGGTAACCGATGTATTTAGTGAGTACAACAAGAAATTCAAAAACTTTGGATTTGGTTTGATCGCCGGGGGCCAGTTTAACCAGAATCAGTCAAAATTTGTCAATATCAGCGCAAACGGCCTGGTAATACCAGACTTATACAATGTAAGCAATGGAGTGGGTACACCTGGTGTTTACGAAGGTAATTATAAAGCGACGCAGGTGGGCGCTTATGGCCGCTTTACCGCGTCTTTCAAAAACTATTTGTTCCTGCATGTTACGGGAAGGAATGATTGGGTTTCTATTTTAGATCCTAAAAACCGTTCTTTCTTCTATCCGGCTGTTGACCTCTCCTTTGTTGCAAGTGATGCGATCGAAGCTATCAGAACAAGTAAAACAATCAGCTTTTTGAAGTTTAAAGGAAGTGTAGCGAAAGTAGGACTTGTTAACCTGGGCAACAGTGGAGATTATGGTGCATACTATTTACAGTCTATTGTGGGTTCTGCCAACGGGTTTCCGTTTGGGAGCCTGGCAGGTTATAGCGTAGGAAATGCGCTGGTGTCAAATAACCTGAGACCAGAAATAACAAAGAGTATAGAATTTGGATTTGAGTTGAACCTTTTTAACGACAGGTTCCAATCTACTGTAAACTGGTACAAATCAAAAACAGACGATCAAACAGTAAATACGAGTATATCAAGCACAACAGGATTTTCAAGTTTGCTTACCAATACCGGGCAAACTCAGAGCCAGGGCCTGGAAGTTACTGCCCAGGTTTCACCAGTTAAAACTGCAGAGCTGACTGTGACGATAGGTGGCAATTACACTTACCTGGACAATAATGTTAATTTCATCAGTGCGGATCTTTCAAAACTTTCCTTATCATCTAACGGATCGGGTGCCTCTTATGCAGTTGCGGGCTACGCTTTTCCTGTTATTATGGGATTTGATTATATCAGGGATGATGCCGGACATGTAATCGTTGATGGTGTTACCGGCCTTCCAACCAAGCAATCGGCTATTTCTGTGTTAGGCAATGCACAGGCCAGGCATAAAATGGGCATAAACGGGTTGGTACAATATAAAAATTTCAGTTTTTCAATATTATTCGAATACCGTGGCGGATACAAGATCTTCAATTCAATGGGACCAGAACTTGATTGGTCAGGAACCGGCTACAGAACTGCCGTTTATGACAGGCAGAGTTTTGTTTATCCTAACTCCGTTATCGAAGATCCGGGTAAACCAGGTACTTACATAGCCAATACCGATGTCGCTATCGCAAACGGCAACGGAAACAATGGTTTCTGGACAGATGGAATTAATAGGGATGTTACTTCGAACTACGTTACTTCAGGGGATTTTTGGAAGTTAAGAGAACTTTCTATCGCCTATGATATTCCCGGCCGTGTTTTCGGAAAGAGCAATGTGATAAAAGGACTTAGGGTAAGTGTACAGGGAAGGAACTTATTGTTATGGATGGCAAAGGATAATTTGTATACAGATCCTGAATACAGCACTGCCGGTAATGATAATAACGGTATCGGTATTACAGGTCTGAACTCGGCACCTCCATCACGTTTTTATGGTGCAACCTTATCTTTTAGATTTTAGGATCTACTGACCACAAGTGCACAATTGAATCATTCATCACCCGGAACGGCCTGTATAGAAAGATGGTCTTAATGTTCGTGGGAAACAAAAATAATTAATTATGAAAAAAATAATGGCAGGTATTTTTATAGGCACACTTGTATTAGGTGTCTCCTGTAAAAAATACCTTGATATTAATACAAATCCAAACAATGCTACTTCAGCTACGCCTGAATTGATATTACCACAGGCACTGGCCTATTCGGCAAATATTACCAATGGATTTAATTCTTATGGGGCTCAAACTGGTTTGTATGCAGCAAACGCAGGCGGATACGGTGGCTTTGGTGAATCCATCACTTACAACTATACTACCACCGGTACCGGCACCTGGGCAGGCAGTTATGATTGCCTCGAAGATTACCAGGCAATAGTGAATAAGTCTGAAGGACAGCCGCTGTACAGTTATTTTAGCGGCGTAGCTAAAATAATGAAGGCATATCATTTTCAGTTGCTGGTTGATGCCTACAATGATGTACCTTATACCGATGCATTACAAGGTGCTGCATTGCTAAATCCTACCTATTCTTCAGGCAAAGACATTTACAAGGATTTAGCCAGTCAGCTTGATTCAGGCATCGCTGCTATTAATTTTGGCGCAACAGTGCCTGGGGTGACGCCTTTAGGAACTTCCGATGTTGTATTTGGAAATGACATGACAAAATGGAAGCAACTGGCCAACACGCTTAAGTTAAGAATAATCATCCGTGGTTCAGGGAAGGTTGAGTTTGCAAATACAACTTTTAGCCCGGACGGTTTTTTAACAACAGATGCTATGATCAACCCGGGATATACCAGGGATAACCAAAGACAGAATCCTCTTTGGAACTCCTGGGCCTTTGATTACACCGGAACACCAGGCAACAAAGCATGGATGCCCAGCCAGTTTATATTTGGATTTTATGATGGCCATACCATTAGTGATTCAGCAAGGGGCAAAGCCACCTTCTATCAATGGCCTGATAGCGCTACTCAAAAAGCAGTTACCGGTACCAATCGTCTTGGTATTGAAAGTAATGGCCTTACTTCGAGCCCAAGCGGCAGCTTTTGGTATTCCAGTACAAATCGCGATGGTAAATCGGCCGGAAACTCAGTTGGTATTTTAAAGGGTCCAAACCAGGGAATGCCAATACTGCTCGCAGCGGAAAGTTATTTTTTACAGGCTGAAGCCAGCCTGAAAGGACTTGTAACAGGTACCACTCCTGCTTCTTTATTCGACAAAGGAGTACTCGCTGCGTTTAATTATATCTACCAGTTACCGGATAAAACCATTACCGCCAATGTCGCAGACATGGTAGCAGCGTATAAAGTTAAAAACGGGTCGAACTACCTGGTTGATTTCTCTTTCGCCACTACAGATGCGCAGAAACTGGAAGCGATCATTACTCAAAAATTTATTGCCCTTAATTTCACAGAAAGCTATGAAGGCTGGAATGAATACCGGCGCACACATTATCCAAAAATTGTGGTTGGCGGTAATGGTTATCAAACTTTTTCCTCCTCAGTTTCCGAAAGTCCGCGGCCGGATAAATTACCCACAAGAATATTGTATCCTGTAAGTGAAGGGACATATAACGGTGAAAATGTGCCTGCTAATGTAAGCCCGTTCTCTTCTCTAATCTTCTGGGCATTGTAATTAAACCTAAAATCATTAACATGAAAGAAATCAAGATAAAAGGAATATTTTCAGTTTTAATAGCTACCCTGTGCCTGTCATCATGTCTTAAAAAGGATGTTATGAATATTGACACAGAAGAAACTACTTCAACGATCATGGAGCTGCAGTTCATTGAAAATGGCAGTGGGTCAACTATTAATTCAGGAATGCAGTATTTTAGTGGTGGCGCGTTAACTTACCCGGGGTCACATACTGAAGATACAGCAAGTTATAATATCAGCCTTGCCGGCCCGGTTACGTTGGGTAGTGACCTAAGTGTTACCGTTGGTGTAGACGCTACCAGGATATTAGATAATTTTAGTTCAGATTCTATTAGCTACGAGTTAATGCCTGACTCATTGTATCATTTTGTCTCTACCACTGCGGTTATAAAAGCAGGTGAACGTATTGCCCCGATGAAACTGGTATTTTATCCATCCAAAATTGATATCACAAAGAGCTATATGCTACCAGTGATAATTAAGGATGCAGGCGGAAAAACAGTTAGTGGTAATTTCGGCATTATTTATTTCCATGTAATTGGTAATCCATTGGCAGGACCCTATGTAATGACCGGAACGCGGTATAATTATAATAATGGCCCTGTATCGTGGAGCGGGCCTGCGGAAATACCATCGCCCAATTCAGGTACTACCCCCTATAGCGGAGTTATTACTGCTTCTCCAGTAAATGCAAAAACTATCCAGCTGGTTATGGGCAACATACCTGACCCGGTTAGTGGTTCCGCGGTTTATTTGATTACCGGGGATGCAACTTTTTCAAATATTACCTATGACTTTGCAAAAACTTTTACTGACGGGTATTCCAATATTATAAAGTATGTTGTAAGTTATACGCCCCCTTCAGCTACTCAAAAAGCATCATTTCACCTGATGACCAAATATAATAATACCACAGGTAATGCGGGAAATGACCGCTTGGTTGATCAAACATTTACACACCAATAAAAAATAATAGTTGAAAAAGGCTGTTCCTGAAAAGAGCAGCCTTTTTTCTATTCACTATATTGTAGTCGAATATCTCGAATGGACCCAATGAATGCAAGAATGTTCTTTATTACTGGAAATTCAGGTAGTTTTATCTCCTTTCATTTTTATTAAATAAGTGTCATGAAAAATATAGCTGTTGTTGTTTTTTTTATTTTTCAACTCCCGAATGTTAACTACGCTCAATCATACGACGACAGTGTTCTGCGGCAGCAGTCTTACCTTTTCGAACATTTTATTGATGGCACGGTACTGCTGAAATCCGGGGAGATAAATTACGCACCCTTGAACTATTGCGGGACTGATCAAACAATATTATTTACGAAGGATGGCAAGGTATTTACGCTTACTGGCTTGTCAACTGTTGACACAATATTTATCAGTGATAAAAAATTTGTGCCGGTAAAGAATACCATTTATGAGGTAGAAAATTCAGAGGGCCAGGTAAAACTATACGCTACTTATACCACCAAAATGAAACCCCTTACGGCCACCGCAGATCATAGCGGTACATCCAGGCAAAATGCCGGCCAGGTTAATAATGCGGTGTCAAACGTATATGTGAGCAGAAATTACAAAGGAGATTTTACATTTGAAATAACAAAGCATTATTGGTTGTGCGAATACAAGAACATATCTAAGGCTAACAATTTAAAAGATTTCCTCAAAGTATTTAAAGAAAGTACTAATTCTGCAATCGTTGATTATGTAAATAAAAATAACCCCGACTTTAAAAATGAATCGGAATTAATAAAACTTGTAAATTTTTGTAATAAACAATAGAAAATACGAGTAATTCAATATCGCCATACCTTTCTGCCCCTCCCTCCATAAAATACAGGGTAACATTCCCGTAACAATCGCTTAACATTTCCGTAACGTTCCATTCACTTTGGCGTAACATGCAAATTGTCTCTTTGCAGAAATATACAGGCATGAGATTTTTACCGATATTAATTAGTTTTATAACACTTTCACTGGCTTCTTTCGCTCAAAAGGGTAAAATCGAAGGCAAGGTCACAGATTCCAAAACCGGCCAGCCGCTTACCGGGGTTTCTGTAATAAACAAAGCTAACAACCGCGGAACATCTACCGATATTGAAGGCCGCTATACTATTAATGTAGAGGGAGCAGGCAAGGTTTCTTTAATATTTACTTACAATGGCGTAACGCAACAGGTAAATGAGATCGAGATCACGGATGGCAAAGTAACTACCCAGGATTTAGCACTTACACAAAGGGAAAAGACCGAAGAAGCAGTTGTAGTAAGAGCGGCCAGTACCGCACGCAGGGAAACGGCAGCCTCGCTTATTACCTTTCAAAAAAATACCAATACGGTTGCTTCGGTAATATCCGCGGAAAGTATCCGCAGGTCGCCGGATAAAAATACTGGTGAAGTACTAAAACGTACACCTGGCGCTAGTTTGATCGATGGCAAGTTCCTGGTGGTCAGGGGTTTGGCTGATCGCTATAACCAGGCAATGCTAAATGGTATTCTCCTTACCAGTACAGAGCCGGACCGAAAAACCTTTTCTTTCGACATCATTCCGTCTGCAATGATCGATAATATAATTATCAATAAAGCATTTGTACCGGAGCTTCCCGGCGAATGGGCAGGCGGCCTGATCCAGGTAAATACAAAAGATATCCCTTCAAAAAATTTCTTCAATATCCAGATTGGAACAGGTTTCAATACACAGACAGTTGGTAAGGATTTTTATAAAGGCAAGGGTGGAAAATTAGACTGGTTAGGTATCGATGACGGCACCAGGGGATTGCCCGATAGCTATACCACTAAATCCGCATTTAACCTTGCAACCCAGGAACAACGCAACGCCATAGGAAAAGAATTAAATAATGATTGGGCAGCTAAAGCTGGTAACGTTTCTCCCAATGCTTCTTTCCAGGCTAATGGCGGTTTTACCGGGACAATCTTTGGTAAAAAAATTGGCGGTATCATGGGTATTAATTACAGCAAGACAAACCGCTACACCAAGATACTTAACCGCATACAATCGCTTGAAAACGGCGTATTCAGTCAGCAGTACAGCTATAACGATGACCGTTATACGCAGGAAGTAACTGTTGGAGCTTTAGCCAGTATTTCATTGCAATTGAATGATAAGAATAAGGTATCGCTGAAATCGATCATCAACGTGAATACAAATAATTATACGATCCGACGCGATGGGGTAAATAATAATGCGGGCGACGATGTGTATGGTGGCGAACTCACTTTTAAAGAAAATACTTTTTTTACTACACAGCTTACCGGCGAACATAATATTGCCAGGCCATTAAAATTCAAATGGTACGGGTCATTCAATATACTGGATGGATATGCTCCTGATCAGCGCCGCTATCAATACACGCGTAATACAGGAACGCAGAACCCTTACCAGTTTTTGGTAGGTAACTCCCTGGCACAGGAAAGTGGTAGCCGCGTATTTCAAACACTCAGCGATTATATTTATACAGCCGGCGGTGACCTGGCTTACACTTATGACCTGTTCGGACAAAAACAAACTGTAAAAGGTGGCTATATGCTGCAGGTAAAGGATCGTTTGTTCGATGCACAGCTTTTTGCTAATTACCTGCCGAAGGATAATCCAACATTGCGCCAGTTGCCAATCGATCAAATATTTGCGCCGGGTAATTTTGGCGATGGTTCAAACCAAAGCACCCAGTTCGCTTTTAATTCTATTAACAACAGGAATTTCCGATACTTATCCAACACAATTTTAAACGCTGGTTTCTTACAATTCGATAACCAGCTTAGCAATATCATTCGGGTAGTATGGGGATTGAGGGTAGAAAATTTCGACCAGTTACTGGGTTCTGTAAAACAGTGGGACGATCGTTTTAAACATACCAAACAGACAGACTTTCTGCCGGGCGTGAATGCTACTTTTAAACTTGACAATAAAACGAATATTCGCTTGTCCGGGTCGCAGACTATCATTCGCCCGGAACAGAGGGAACTGGCAGCTTTGACATTGTATGATTTCGAATTGAACTCGGCTGTACAGGGAAATCCGGACCTGGTACGTACCAAGGTAACCAACTTCGACCTGCGGTATGAATTATATCCACGCTCCGGCGAAGCATTTACTGCAGGTGTTTTTTATAAACATTTTGATAAACCGATCGAACAGATACTGCAACAGGGTGGCGCAATATTCACTTACCTGAATCCGGATAAAGCAACCGCGTATGGTATAGAGGTCGAGGTGAGGAAGCGCCTTGATTTCATTGACCCATTGAAAAATTTCACTATCCAGGCCAATGCCGCATATATCAAAAGTAATGTAAAAGATGAGGTAAGAAAGATCGACAGGTCATTGCAGGGGCAGTCTCCTTACCTTGTAAACGTAGGGTTGATGTATGACCTTGAAAAAGCAGGTATCAATGCCACCTTATTATTTAACCAGATTGGTAAGCGTATCTATCTCGTAGGTGATATACCTGCAAGTGGCGGTGGCGGGGCTCCTGATATCTGGGAAGCGTCAAGACCGGTGCTGGATTTTCAATTGGGAAAAAAGATGCTGAAGAACAAAGCAGAGATCAGGTTGAACGTTTCAGACCTGTTAAACCAAACACAGTATTTCTACCAGAACCGTGATGACAATACCAGCTTTCAAAAAGACATCGATGCATATCGCTTTACCAGGAAATTTGGCACTACCTGCAGCATAACATTTAATTATTCATTATAACATAATTTATTATAAAACACAAAAGGGAAACATGAAAAAGTATATTTTTTACATTGCGGCTATTACTTCAATAAGTATAATTGGATGCCGCAAAATTGAAACGGACGGAGAGCCATTTATAGTGGAGCAGCCGGGAAATGGCAATGGTGGTACAGTAGGTAAAACCGTAACACTATCTGGCCACGTAACCAAGGACACCACTTTGTTTAAGATCGATAATAATATTATAACAGGATTATTATATGTAGATGCAGGTGTAACCTTAACTGTGGAAAAAGGAGCGACTGTAAAGGGTGCATATTCAGGTACTAATACCGCGGCGCTGATCATCAAGCGTGGCGCTAAGCTGATGGCTGTTGGTACACAGGATGAGCCGATCGTTTTTACTTCCGCTTCGCCTACACCCACATCGGGTGACTGGGGTGGTATAGAATTATTGGGGAAAGCCGCAATCAATTCAAGTAATGGCGGCCAGCCTGGTTTGTATATACCTGAAGGTGGATTTAACACAGCTGCAGGCGATGGCCTGGCCGGTTCCGGCGATGCTGTTGCACCAACACCTGTTAATGATGACAACTCTGGTACGCTGCAGTATGTTCGCATAGATTATGCAGGTTACGCGTTTTTGCCTAACCAGGAAATAAATGCGCTTACCATGGCTTGCGTAGGTAGCGGTACTACCATTGATCATATCCAGGTATCATACGCAAAGGATGATGCGTTCGAATGGTTTGGCGGTACTGTAAATTGTAAATACCTGATCGCTTACAAAACACAGGATGACGATTTTGATACAGACAACGGCTTTAGCGGTTCAGTGCAGTTCGGTTTGATCGTACGCGATTCTTCTATTGCGGATGTTTCTAAATCAGAAAGTTTTGAGAGTGATAATGATGGTACAGGAAGTGCCTTGTTGCCACAGACAAAAGCAGTATTTTGTAATGTATCTTCATTCGGTCCGCTGGCTACACCAAATAATGTGGGCAACAGTAATTACCAAGGTGCAGCAGTACAGATCAGGAGAAATTCTTCACTGTCTATTTTTAACTCTGCATTTATCGGATGGTCTACAGGTATTTTGATAGATGCCGGTTTAGGAACACCAACAGATAAAAATATTACAGCCGGCACGTTGCAATTGAGCGGTATCTTGCTCGTTAGTTGTAAAACACCGCTGGCTTACACAGCGAGCACATCTGCAGCAACCGGTGCAACACAGGCTTCCATTACTACCTGGTTTACCGGCAACGCTAAAAATAAAATACTTACCCAGACAACTGAGCAAGCTATTTACACAAGGCCATTCGATTACGTATCACCGGATTGGGGTCCATTTGGTAATTCGGCTGTTGTTATTCCAACTGCCACCAATACTTACTACGACGATCCGATCTTAAAGGCACGTCCGTTTATCACTAAGGTAGATTTCATCGGGGGCATTGCTCCATCAGGAGAAAATGCAAACTGGTATAAAGGCTGGACGAAGTTCAGTACAAAATAATTTAAGATTATATTTAAAAAAAGCAGCTCCTGAAGGGCTGCTTTTTTTATGCCCGCAATCGGGTATTACCAAAAGCAGCCACGGTGCTTTCACGGGGCTTTATCTAATTCAATATTGGTGGGTAAGTTTATCGGCTGCCTATGGAGATAATCCAAGGGATATTTTAGTAAACGCCTGGGTATTTAAAATGGCGATGAATTTATGCCGGCGGCATAACCTCTTTGTAGAAATCAAAGAAAGTAGATTTGCTCCAGCGGAGCAACCTCTATAAATAATCCTAAGCGCTCACTAACTTCCAATGCTACCAACCAGGCTAATACATACGCATATTATTGAGGTTACCCCTGTTAATTTCTACAAAGAGGTTGCCCCACCGGGGCAGGGGCTATTAGTTTTAACAAATTTAAAATTGTTAATTGAAAATAATTGGATAATGATTTAATGTCTTCGCGAAAATAAATTTGATCTTCTTTGCATCGTAAAAATGATCAGTTGGTATGATATTTAATAGCTTAAAAACAGTAACCTTAGGTTAATCATTGCTTAATATTCGGATAACATAAGTAACTGAATTTAGCATCACAAACAAAGCATTTATAGCAATCAATCATAGACAAGTTTCCTTAAGCAAATAGCAAATTCTCATGCTTGTACCACCTGTTATTCTTATCAGGTGGTTTCTTTTTTATACAAACAGGTAAAGTGGTTTTATTATCTTTATCCCATGAAACAAATGTTGTGTATATTAATTGCAGCCTCTTTGCTACCAGCATGTAACCAGCCGAATACAGCGATCAAAGAGCGCATATCCAATTCCGATAGTGTGGCTATAAATTACTTTAGGGGCGACGGTACAATGGATACTGTGGTAATGGTAAAGATCATCAGGAACAAGGAACAGATCGAACGGTTATCAGCTTTAATCTCCCAAAATTCTGTTACAGGAAATAATAAATGTGGCTATGATGGATCACTGCATTTCTTTAAGATGAACCAGGTGATACAGGATATTGATTTTAGGATGGCAACGGGAGACTGCATGTTTTTTTCTTTCCTGCAACTTGGTAAGCCCCAGGCCACTGAATTATCGCAGGATGCAAAGGCATTGATCAACTCTTTCAGGAAATAACAACAAGACAATTAAGATCACGGGAAAATTTAATTTATATCCACTGGGCAATAGCCGGTATATCTTTTAATGGCCGTTTATTTTTTTGAGTACCTGTCTGCGCCAATGATGACAGGGATAAAACGCGGTCTATTATTTTGTTTGTCTCGTCTTTATAGTCTACCTGTAGTGCCTTGTTTTCATTGAGCCAGGTATCGACGAGGTGAATGTATTTGCTTTTCAATTTCTTCATAACCGGTACACCTAATTCTGCAGCGCCTGCTGCATTGCAGTGTTGCTCATACTGGTGTTTCATTGGAATGATCATTAACTTTTTACCCATAAACAATGCCTCGGCGGGCGTTTCAAACCCTGCTCCGCAGAGAACCCCTTCGCAGGAGATAAAGCTCTTTGTAAAGTCAGCTGCACTAACCGGTTTGATATGGCAATTACTGATAACGTACGACTTTTTAGTGTGTTTAGAAAATATCTGCCAACGCACATTTTTGAAATTAGCTAAAAAGGCGATTAATTTTTTATCTTCATATGCGGGCAGGTAAACTGTGTAATGTCCAAGGTTGGTTATGGATGCGTTCCTTATTTCTTTTCTTATCACCGGGGTAAAAATATTTTCAGCGAAGCTTTTAAAATGAAAACCGACGCCTGTTTTACACGGAGCATAATAGCGCAATACCATCCAGGCAAAGGGATCTGCCTTGACTGGTTTTGGCGAATCATTGTGGAGTACAGCATATTGATGACTCATAGAAATGCAGGGGACATTTTTTATTTTGCAGGCCCATGCGCTGACAGGTTCAAAATCATTGATCACCAGGTCATAGTCTTCAACGGGTAAGTTTTTTATTTCAGCCAAAAATTTTTTCGACTGAAATTGCTTAAAGGTTTTATAAAAATCAATACCACCTTTTTTACCGAAAATAAAACTGAACCCTTTCTGCCGGTATTTAACCACATGGTTAATTCCCACATCAGCCTGTGTTCCACTTAGCAGGATATCGAGGTCGCATTTCTTTTGCAGCATGGGTATAATTTCATTGGCCCTGCTCACGTGCCCGTTACCGGTAGCTTGTATGGCATATAATACTTTCATGAGTTAAATAGTTAGGTTGCAATTACAAAGTCTTCCATCATTATTTTGAATAGTTCCGCTGTGCGTAAGTAAGCAGCTTCATCGAGATAAAAAGAATCATTGAGCTCGTGCACAAGCTTATCTTCGTTGTAATAATAAATTTTCCAGGTGTTGGTTTCATATTCCAGCGCGGTAAGGTTTTCTATCCAGTCACCGGAATTGAGGTAATTTACTGTACCGTCACTATTTTGAATCATCCTGTTGGCGGGTTGATGAATATGGCCGCACAATACATAGTCATAGCCTTTTTCAATCGCAATGTCTGCGGCGGTTCCTTCAAAATTGTTAATATATTTTACCGCGCTTTTTACTGAATTTTTTATTTTTTTGGATAAGGATATTTTACCCTTTCCTATTTTTTTGCTGATATAGTTGATGAACGAATTAATATAGATCAGTGTATCATAACCAACTGCACCTAATTTAGCGAGCCATTTACTGTGCTTCATGATCACATCAAAAACATCTCCGTGAAATATCCAGCTGCGGGTGTTGTTAGAATGGTGAATGACCATTTTATTTACGATGTGAAAATCACCAACAGAAAAGTGTTCGAACCTGCGCAGCATCTCATCGTGATTGCCTGTTATGTAGTACACTTTAACACCACGGCTAAGCATACTCGTAATTTGTTTGATCACCTGCATATGGCCTGCAGGCCAATATTTTTTGCTAAACTGCCAAATGTCAATGATGTCGCCATTCAGAACGAGGATAGCGGGGTCGATGGTAGATAGATAACGGGATAACTCATTAGCGCGGCATCCGTAGGTTCCAAGGTGTACGTCAGATATTACAGCTACATCTAGTTTTCTTTTTTCCAACAGGATTCGTTTAGTGTAAAGTTCTGAAGGGTATGTTTAGTAATTGTGAACAAATGTTTATCAAAACTTAAACCTTTGAGGCTGTAGTCATTGCATGGCGATAACATCGATATGATAACTGGCCATACTCACAGAACACTGAATTGGATACCACTATTTAATTCCAGCATTGGCGTGCCGGTAAAATGATAACGCCCACCACCCGAATTCCCTTAACAACGGTCGGAGATTTAATCCTTTTTACTTTCTAAGGTGAAGCCAAAAGTAGTGCCTACATCAATGGTGCTTCTTACATGTATGGCTTGCTGGTGTGCTTCGATGATATGTTTGCAGATGGCGAGGCCGAGGCCACTGCCGCCTACCTTGCGGCTTCTTGCCAGGTCGGTTCTGTAAAACCTTTCAAATATCCTGCCCAGGTGATCTTCACCGATTCCTGATCCGTCATCACTGATTTCGATCAAAATTCTTTTGCCGTCTATCTTGTAAGCACTTGCTTCAATCAGCCCGTTTTGTTTGCCATACTTAATCGCATTGTCGATCAGGTTGATAAACACCTGGCGTATTTTTTCTTTATCAGCATACACTGTAAGTGGAACCTCGCATCCTTTTTTTATACCGAGTTTTATTTGCTTTGCTTCAGCTTTTATAGCAAGTGATTCGAAAGCATCTTTTACAAGATCCTGCACCACGAAATTGACCTTCAATAATAACTGCTCCCCTCTTTCTAATTTAGATATTTCATCGAGGTCATCAACCAGGTTTACCAACCGGTCGATGTTGCGCGACGCACTGCCCAGGAATTTTTTATTTACATCCGGATTTTCTAATGCCCCATTTAATAACGTATCTACATAACCCTGGATAGCAAAAATTGGTGTCTTTAATTCATGTGATAAATTTTGTAAAAATTCTTTCCGGTAGGCCTCGTTCTGTTTTAATACTTCAATCTCAGCTTTACGTTGCTCTGCCCAGTTCTCTACATCTTTTCTTACTTCATCAATGTTTTTCTGCGGCAGGATATTTTTATAATAGAACTCTTCTCTTTTACTCGCTTTTGTTTGGTAGATCAGTTTATAGATCAATTTAATTTTACGGTATACGAAACTTTGAACCATAAATAATATCAGCCCGTAACTTCCTAAAAAAATAACAACAAGCGATATCAATGCGACCCGCCAATCCGGCTGAAAATAATAAATGCCTACACTTATTGGCAGCGAGATTATCAATGCCGTAGTGGATGACAATTGTTGAGGTGAAAGATTTTTTGCAGAGAACATAGTGATAAAATTAACGTAGAAATTATAAACACATCTAACTGATCCGCTGCAACATTAATTTGCCACTACACGGTTGTGTTAGAAGCAACTGAGATAAATACTGCCGCATAATGACAGATTGCAGCTGCCAACACAAAAAGATGCCAGATTGCATGGTGATAAATATATCTTTGCCACAGATAAAAAATAACGCCCACAGAATAGAGGCCGCCGCCAACAGTAATCAATATAATTACAGAAGCCGGCATTGCTGCAAAAAAAGTTGTACCTCCGGCAAATAAGATCCATCCCATCAGCACATAAATAATGACCGATGCAATTTCAAACCTGCCGGTGAAAAATATTTTAAAGAATGTGCCCACCGCGGTAAGGCTCCATAAAATAACCAGCAACGTAATGCCAAAAGAGTTATTGACAAAAATTAAGATGATTGGTGTGTAAGTGCCAGCAATTAAAAAATAAATACTGATGTGGTCCAGTATTTTTAATACGCTCTTTATTTTGGGTTGTTGAAAGCCATGGTATAAGGTGGAAAAAGTAAACAACATGAGGAAACAACAACCGTAGATACCCGATCCTGTTATGCCAGCAAGATTATTATTTTTTGTGGCATTCGCTACCAGGATGGGCATGCCGATCAGTGCGAATAATATGCCGATGCCATGCAAAATGCTGTTTAGTATTTCAAGCCTAAGCTCCGGTGCCTTGCTACTTGTGTTCATCTTCAAATTTTTGAAAAACTCTAAGTTAAATTCTTTTTGAAGAGAAGACTTGCGGAAAGTGAAAATATTAAAAAGTGGCAGTGAAAGAGGAAGTTTATATTTCGAATTTATATCCCACTCCTTTCACGGTGGTGATACAATCCAGGTTGAGTTTTTGGCGGATCTTCCGGATATGCACATCAATTGTGCGGTCACCTACAATTACTTCGGTACCCCATACCTGGTTCAGTATTTCATTTCGTAAAAAAACTTTTCCGGGTTTGGAGGCCAGCAGGGCCAGTAATTCAAATTCCTTACGGGCTAATATTATATCGCTGCCTTTGTAGTGTACAATGTATTTTTCCCGGTCTATTACCAGGTCGCCAATTTGCACTACATCACTGTCTTCTTTATTTAATCTTCTGAAAAGTGCATTAACCTTACTCACCAAAATCTTAGGGCTGATCGGTTTTGTCAGGTAATCATCTGCGCCGGTTTCCAGTCCACGGATCTCTGTTGATTCATCGCTCAGCGCAGATAAAAAAACAATTAACGTTTCTTTAAAAGCAGGCTGCATGCGAAGAATATTGCATACATCGATGCCATTTTTCCCGGGCATCATTATATCGAGGATGATCAGGTCGGGCTGGTGCTTCTTGGCTTCATCAATTGCCTCGTCCCCATTTTTAGCTGTAACAACTTCGTACCCTTCGGCCTTCAGGTTAAATTGAATGATTTCCAGGATATCCGGCTCATCATCTGCTATTAAAATTTTTTTAACAATACTCATATTATTTTCGCTCCGCAAAAGTAGGCTATCACTTTAATCATTTCGTCAGTAATAGTCCATTCCAGTATTATCAAATTGTTAACCCAATGCAGCGGTATGCGCGTTAAATCCGTCATTGAGCTGCGGGTTGCCGATCTTAAAAAAACCGTCCGACAGATCGCCAAATCCTTTCGCCAGGTTAGCAACCTTTGAGAAGCATGGCTTTTTTTTACGATCTTTGCAGGAGAATACCATTTATGAAACAAGTTTTACTACCCTTTGTCCTACTTATTTTTTGGAGCGATCTTTTTGCAGCTGCGGATTCCGTTGTGGTACCCATCGGCCGCCAACGTTTTCACGATAGAATTGACAATGAGCAGGTATTGACGGATAAAGCTGATGGCAAAAAGGATGGATTAATCCGGGTGTCCGGCAATGAAGACATCAATTTGCAGGTAACGGACGCATTGACCCGGCGCATCAATGAATTCCAGGATTTTGTAGAAACGAATGAAAAGATCAGTTCAAATAATGAAAAAATAAGACAGCTTAATTTCATTGAAGAACTGGTTAAAAGTTTTAGATCCGCCTGGAAACAACGGAATATGAACCCGGCACTTGCCCCGGTATTGATCGATAATTTCTACAAAGTTTGGACGGCCAATATGGACAGCGCAAGTATCCTGCCTTATATAGATGACATGCCTTACGAAGTGGCAATGATCCTCACGCAGCTATTTGATAATAACATTGGCTATGCAGATAGCAAAAAATCTCTTTTTCTACGATACTGCCAGATGCATCCTGATAAGATATTGTCCAGTATCAGGCCTTTCGTCAAGGAGTCTTTTGCCGACAGCCTTGTACTGGTGGCCTGCAAAAATGATCCGGAACAATTGTACGATTATGCTTATTCTACTAATTCGCCCGAAGGCAAACTGATACAAAGGAATACGGATCCAATGGTTCAGGCGATTGTGCAATTAAGCAAGATGAAGAATGCATTGCTTTATTATCCCTTTCTTGACAATATCTTAAAAAACAAGATCTCGATCGATTCGATTAAAAAATTCGTGGGCGATGGTGACAGGGGATTAGATAGCATCGGTTATTTTAAATTACTGGTTAAAACAGAGAAGGATTATTATTACAGACTGGGCGTGTTGAAAGACACCCCAATCGCTATGTTTGGGGTAAATGGCTTGCGGAAAATGTTGCAGAAGAAGGCGATCAAACATTTTATTACGCCTATCAATAACCTCCATGAACAGAATAATTTAAACATCCGGATGAAGGCGTTGGACCCTTTAACGGCTGAAGAGCTTTACTACGTGATCGTAATGGGAGAAAATGATATTTACACCTCCAGTTACAAACATAGTTTTACCCGGCTCCTGCAGCGCATGGGCGGGCGGCCCCGCGGCGACTCGCTGTTGTTGGGCGTAAATATGGATTATTTTAAAAAGTTCATCAAGATGGCGGCCAATTTTAACCAGTTGGATACGTTTTTAAAGACGATGCCCGCTGGAAATGCCACCACGTTGATGAAAGCTTTTGTTGCTAACCTGGACGAAGGGCCGAACCTGGAAGATGCGGTAGATGTAGCGGATAGTTATTCCAGTATCAGGGATACCACGCTATTGCAGAACATTTTGAGGAACGTTTCTTACAATGAGCAGAAGAGCGTCAATCAAAACAACAACAAGGGTAAAACCATTTACGGGCTATTAAAAACAATTTTTTTATCATCGGCCGATAATAGCATTGACCTGACCAGTGAAATAGGTATTCCTTCTATTTACTCTATTGATTACAAATATTTGGCAGATGATAGCGGCAGGGTCGTGCAGCAGGTATTTTTTTACGGTGATGAAGATGGCAAAACGCATTTCCCACAGTTCGTAAGCTCATTTTCACCCAAGGAATGGAGAATAAATTATCAAAAGGAATGGGTGGAAATAAAATCTCTTACCGGCAGAAAGGTTTGGATCTACGCAAATCTTCCACTCAACAACGATAAAAACCTGGATGATACTGCACAAATACACTTAAGCCGTTACCTGGCAAAAAACGACCTGCAGCCGGCGGTTATTGTTCACCGCGGACATAGTTATTGGTTACCCCGTACCATCGACAGAATGGGGGGAGGCGCGAAAATTATCGTGTTGGGATCCTGTGGTGGTTACCAAAACCTCAGCCAGATCATTAATACCTGCCCGGACGCACATATTATTTCCACGAAAGAAATTGGTAAAGGCGATATCAACAGGCCAATCCTTAATTACCTCAACCAGGCAATTGCATCCGGGAAAACCCTGGTATGGAAAGATATGTGGGCCTCGCTAACCAGGTTATTTTACAGTGATGCCAATAAGAGCATGAGGGAAAGCTGGGATGATTATGTACCGCCCTACAAAAATTTAGGGGCCATCTTCATTAAAGCATATAATAAGAAGATGGAAGGGGAGTTGTAGGGAGTACGCTTATCTCTACATGATTAATTTATTAGATATTGATTGGTGCCATTCTTTCGAACGCTGAGGGGAACCAACTCTGCAAAAGCTACAGCTTTTTGTAAACGTTAGCTTATTGTGGTAGAATTTTCAAGTATCCAGCACCCAGTATACATCCCCCATTCTCTCAATATCCCCGCTATCTTAATATCTTTGCCTAATGAGTGAACAGGCTAAAGTAAAAAAGGTGTTCGATTTTTCATTATTGCGAAGGGTATTTCACTTTGCAGCACCTTATAAAAACAAATTCTTCTGGTCCATTTTCCTGGCGATCTTTTTGGCTGTTATTTCCCCAGTAAGGCCCTGGCTGATACAATATACTATTAATAAAGGCATGCTGGCAGGTGCCGAAGTTTGGTTCTTAAAAGGGGCGGCACAGGTCATTATCGGAATTACCATTATCCAGATCGCCTTATTGCTGATAGAAACTGTCTGCCGGTTTATTTTTACTTTTTACACGGCATCCCTGGGACAAAGCGTGGTAAAGGATATGCGGGTAACCACTTATAAAAAAGTGATCAGCCTCAACCTGTCTCAATTTGATAAAACACCTATCGGCACGCTTACTACCAGAACGATCAACGACATCGAATCGATCAATGATATTTTCAGCGACGGACTGATACCAATCATTGCGGACCTGTTGTCCATTATCGCCGTGCTGAGCTATATGTTTTATGTAGACTGGAGATTGACCCTGGTAGTTATGGCACCTTTCCCCGCGCTGATCGTTGCGACGTATTATTTTAAGGAAAGTGTAAACAGGTCATTTATCCGCGTGCGCAACGCGGTAGCGCAGTTAAATGCCTTTGTCCAGGAACACATAACCGGGATGGCAATAGTACAGTCTTTTGCTGCTGAAGAAAGAGAATTCAATAAATTTAATGCCATCAACAAAGAACACCGGAATGCAAATATCCGGTCCATTCTTGCCTATTCAGTTTTTTTCCCGATAGTGGAACTCGTTCTTGCCATATCGCTCGGGCTGCTGGTATGGTGGGCCGGTGCGGAGCAGAGCCAGCAGGCGGCGGGAAATATCACTGCATTTATATTGTGCCTCAATTTATTGTTTCGCCCGCTGAGGGTAATTGCTGATAAATTCAACGTACTGCAAATGGGGATGATCGCCAGCGAAAGAGTTTTTAAAGTAATGGACAACGATGATGTGACACCACTGGCAACCAAAGGAGAGGCTGCGGCCGGTGCCATGAAACCAGTAATTACAAACGGAGGGATCGTATTTCAAAATGTCTGGTTCGCGTATATTGAGCAACAGTACGTATTGAAGGATATTTCATTCAGGATCAATGCCGGCGAAACCCTGGCTATCGTGGGAAATACTGGTAGTGGCAAGACTTCCATTATCAGCCTGTTAAACCGCCTGTATCATATCCAGAAGGGGAGTATAAAAATTGATGAAACCGACATATCTTCCTATGACCTTTTTTACCTCCGGTCTAAAATTGCCGTGGTTTTGCAGGATGTTTTCCTGTTCAGCGGCTCAGTGTTCGACAATGTAACGTTGCGCAATAGTGCCATCAAAAAAACACAGGTGGTAGAAGCTGCCAAACTTATTGGGATACATGATTTTATAATGCAGCTGCCCGGCGGATACGATTACAATGTAATGGAAAGAGGTGCAACACTTTCACTTGGCCAGCGGCAGTTATTATCTTTTGTAAGAGCGCTTTTGTACGATCCCGCAATATTGATACTCGATGAAGCAACCTCTTCAGTAGATACGGAGAGTGAACAACTTATCCAGCACGCGATCGACCGGTTGATTGCGGGAAGGACATCAATTGTGATTGCCCACCGGCTTAGCACCATCCGCAAGGCGAATAAGATAATGGTATTGGACAAAGGCGAAATAAAGGAAATAGGCTCACACGATGAACTGATGGAAAGAAAAGGGTTTTATTACCAATTGCATAAAATGCAGTTTGAAAAGCAGGTAAAGGTAGTCGGGTAATAAAAGTAGCTATTATTGAACTTGAAAATATAAAACAGTTACGAAAATGGATGCGTCCCGATCTCTAATCCGATAAAAACGTCGATAAATTTAATCACTATTCATTAACCAAATATTCATTATTCTCCTATCTTTGCGCCAAATTTCAGGAAGATATGGCCACAAAGAGCATCAAATCATTACTGGTAGCGGTTTTAAGTACAATTTTGTTGATTTCCTCAATAAATGTAAAGGCGCAGGAAAATGAGCCGGCAACCGCAGAAGGACACTCATCTGAAGAAAGTGGCGCCTTTAATGCCAAGGAAGTAATATTTGAGCATATCATGGACAACCATGAATTTCACTTTACTGATTACAGGGGCGGCGATGGCGAACACCATGCTATCTCGATCCCATTGCCGGTTATTTTATATTCTCCGCAAAAAGGCTTGTCTTTTTTTATGTCTTCCGCTTTTGAGCATGGACACAAAGAAGTGGACGGTTACAAACTTGAAGGCAATAAAATAACCTCTACTGAAGCAGGCGTTAAAGTATATGATTTTTCCCTGACCCGCAACGTGGTTCAAATGATCCTTGCCTTAGTGATATTGGTTTGGCTGATGACAAGTGTTGCCAAAGTTTATAAAACCGGCCAGGGTGTTACTTCCGCTCCGAAAGGAAGGCAGAACCTGGTTGAAGTACTGGTGGCATTTGTACGCGATGAAATTGCAAGGCCGAACCTAGGCCATAAAGTAGCTAAATACCTTCCTTTTTTATTAACTGTGTTCTTTTTCATATTAATCAATAACCTGGTGGGACTGATTCCTGGCACAGCTAACGTAACAGGCAATATCGCCTTTACGGTTGTATTGGGTATCATTTCCTTTATTGTAATATTGTTCAGCACCAACAAGCATTACTGGATGCACATCGTATGGCCTCCGGGCGTGCCGCATTGGGTAAAGATCATATTGGTGCCGGTTGAAATATTAGGCGTTTTTATCAAGCCATTCGCATTGATCATAAGGCTTTTCGCCAATATGGTCGCGGGCCATATCATCATCATTTGTTTGATATCACTGATCTTTATTTTTGCCCAGATAAAACCAGGTATTGGCTGGGGAACTTCTATCGTATCGATTGCGTTCACTGTTTTTATTTATTTTATCGAAGTACTGGTTGCCTTTTTACAGGCGTTTATTTTCTCGATACTTACCGCGGTTTTTATCGGGCAGGCTTTTGAAGGTGAACATCATACAGGAGACCACGACGACGCGATTATTGTTTAAGGGCGCAGTGTTATTAATCGGTTATAAAGTTTTTTTTAATCAATATAAATCAGAAGTATGAGTTTACATTTAGTAATTCTGGACATCGCACTGGCAAAAGCCGGTGGTGCAGTAGGTGCTGGTTTAGCTGCAATCGGAGCAGGTATCGGTATCGGTCAGATCGGTAAGGGCGCTGTAGAAGCTATCGCCCGTCAACCGGAAGCCTCTAACGACATCCGTGCAAACATGATCCTTGCTGCCGCTTTGGTAGAAGGTGCTGCTTTGTTCGCGATCATCATCGGGTTGCTGGCTACCTTGTAGTTTGTCCCAAAGATTTTACTGCATCCAAAGTACAGGACGGAGGATGCAGTATTTTAAATTTTGCATTTATTATGATGGCGCTGAATGAGTTTATCTTCAATAGTACATCACAGAAAATATTTTTTACATTTTAATTAAAAAAAATGGATTTACTTACTCCCTCCCCCGGGTTACTTGTGTGGACATTGCTGGCATTTTTGATCGTGTTCTTTATCTTAAAAAAATATGCCTGGACAGCTATCATCAAAGGATTGTCAGACAGGGAACAAAATATTGCCAACTCGATTGCTTCTGCCGAAAGGATCAAACTTGAAATGGCGCAGTTAAAAAATGACAACGAATCTTTTTTGCTGAAGGCGCGTGAAGAAAGAGCGATCCTGTTAAAAGAAGCGAAAGAAACCAAGGATAAACTGATCAGTGAAGCCAGGGAAGAAGCAAAGGCCCAGGCGGCAAAAATTGTTGCTGATGCGCAGGTTACCATCAACCATCAGAAAATGGCCGCGATCATAGACCTGAAGAACCAGATTGGTAATTTGGTGATAGAAGTAAGCGAAAAAATACTCAGGCGTGAATTGAATAATAAAGACGAACAGGAAATTTTTATAAAGCAACTGGCGGAAGAATCGAAATTGAATTAGTAATTGTGTAAGCATCCCCCGGGCAATTTTACATTTCCACCTTTCAAATTTGTCAAATTAAATGAATAATCCACGTTTAGCCACCAGGTATGCAAAAAGCATCATCGGCCTGGCTGTCGAGAGAAACCAGTTAGAAGTTGTGTATGATGACATGAAATTCATTTTGCGCATCTGTAAATCAAACCCTGATTTTGTAGCCGTATTGCGCAGCCCGATCATAAAACCTACTTCAAAAGGAAAAATTATAGAATCCATTACTAAAAGCCGCGTGAGCGAGCTTACTTCGGCTTTTATTAAATTACTGGTGACCAAAACAAGAGAACTAAATTTACCTGAAATAGCAGAGGCTTTTGTTGATCAGTACAATACAATAAATAATATACATAAGGTCAGGATCACAACGGCTGTGCCAATGAGCGAGGAGTTGAAAGCGAATATTTTAGCAAAGGTGATGGAAACTATCCCAACGGCCAGCATTGACCTGGAAACTAAAGTGGACGATGCATTGATCGGCGGTTTTATCCTGGAAACAGAAGGGAAATCGATCGATGCAAGTATTTTAAAGGACCTGAAAGAAATAAAAATGCAATTCCTCAACAATGAATACCTGCATAGAATAAGGTAAACAGGGTTGTTGAAAGCAAAATAAAAAAGCCACATTTGTATGTGGTTTTTTTATTTGATAAATTACAGAAACTTTAAAAAGGGTTAATATGCAAAAATTTTTTACGTCCGCACTCATCTTAGTTTTATCCCTGGCCTTTGGGCATCTTTATTCGCAGGCAATTTACCCTGTTGATCTCAATCAGAAAATCACTAATTCCTCTCATATTATTGAAGGTAAAGTATCCAGGCAAACATCATTTTGGAACCCGGCGCATACCATGATCTTTACAGCCAATACGGTGGAAGTCTATAAAACGTTTAAAGGTACCGTGCAATCGGGTGCTATTGAAATAGTAACAACCGGCGGAACAGTTGGCTTGGAAAGTATTACAGCCAGCGACCTGTTAACGCTTGATAAGGATAATATCGGGATGTTTTTTTGTAATCCAAATTCTATAAAACTGCTTTCACCATTTTCCGGTAAGCAATTATTTGATGTTTACGCAGGGGCACAAGGAGCCGTAACCTACGATCTGGATGCAAGAACGGCCAATGCGCCTTTTGCAAGATATGCCAGTATCGAAAATGATCTTTACAAAGAAATCATTAAGAAAACAGGTTTGCAACCTACCATTATTAACCCTTCATTCAGCTTACCCATTCTTTCAAAGCCACAATCACCACTTGCACCGGTGATTACTTCTTTTTCGCCACAGGTAGTAAATGCAGGGGCAACACGCGATCCGGCAAATAATTTATTAACGATCACCGGTTCGGGTTTTGGCAATAATCCACACGATTCATCGGCAGTTTTGTTTGATGATTCAAATGATGGTTTTGGAGGTACGCCCATTAAAGTATTTTTCAATTCTCCGCTGGTACAATCCTGGACCAATACTGAAATAAAGATCAGGGTGCCGGACAGGGCCGGTACGGGTAATTTCCAGGTAAGGGATAGCCTGGCTGTGTCAGTTACTTCACCAGCTATGCTTACTGTTAATTATTCTATTCTTACCAGGCAGTTTACCGGTGGCGGAAGTACGGTGATCAAAGAAATCAATTTGATGAACAGTAATGGCAGTGGCGGCTATACCATTGCATACAGCACCGGCACTGCAGGTGGAGGGGTTGACCTGAATGCGGCACCCGAAAAAGTAACTTTTCAAAGAGCCCTCAATACCTGGAAAGAAATTGCCGGTTTTAATGTAACCGAAAATGGCGGCACTACCAACCAGGTGATCGCCAATGATGGCGCAAATACTATCCTGTTCGACAATAATAACACCGGTACAACGCCATTGCCAGCCGGTGTATTGGCTTCCTGTTATTTCTATTCCAACATGTGTACGCCTGTCAATACAAACGAGATCCAGAATACAGGATTTGATATTGTGATAAGAAACCAGGGAGTATCTGTAGGCACAATCACATTTACCAGCGGGCCCTGCGCACCTGAAAGTCCGTATAACCAGATAGATCTTGAAACCGTACTCCTGCACGAACTGGGACATGCAATCGGTATGGCACATGTGAACGACGATGCCGAAGGGCCTCCTCCACCCAACAGGAACCCGGGTAAATTAATGAATTTCTCAATCGTACAAGGCGTTAGCAGGAAGTCGCCCGACTATGCAGCTTTGACGGGTGCATTGTATTGTATTACGCCGCAGGGAAACCCATACGGCTCATGTAATTTGGCCAATGTCGAAATGGTACCGCTGAGCCGGACGATCGTACCGGTTGATGAATGCCCGGTAACTTTCCCGGTCGTTAGTACACCGCCGGGCACCGCTGTAAGCTTCGACCTGGTCCATGCTACCAGCAATAAATTTACGGATCCGATCTACAACGATATCAATTGCCAGGTAACAGGAGTAAGCGTTACTAATAATGCTTACTATGCAATACGGTCCGATAATGATGGCGGTACGCTTAACATTACTGTAAGCGGCTATGCTACTTTTCCAAATACAGTGCAGGGATCATGTACCGGGGCAGGTGTGCGGCTTTCACTTTTCCAGGTAAATAGCTGCCCGGCAGGACAGTCATTTCCTTCACCACTTTTTTGCAGGACCATTACAAGAAACGGTGCAGTGCAGGCAATCACCGGCCTGGCTGCCAATACCAATTACCTCGTGTATGTTGATGGAATAGACAATACAAAGGCCAATTTCACGCTAACATTTAATGGAACCGTGCTGCCGCTTACCTTGCTCGATTTCAAGGGGATCCTGGCGAACGGCAAGGTTAATCTTTCCTGGAAAACAACCCGGGAAATAAACAGCAAGGATTTTTTGATCGAAAAAAGTTTTGACGGGGTTAAATTCAGCCAGTTTACAGTAGTTGCCGCTAAAGGTGCCGGCGCCAATGAAAACAATTATGGTATTACAGATGACAATCCTTATTCTGATTATACTTTTTACAGGTTAAAGATGATGGATAAGGATGGAGGATTTAAATATTCCGGCATCGTAAGAATTAAAACGCCTAAAAAAGCTGTTGTAATCGGAAAGATATTTCCAAACCCGACTTCGGGTAAATTGAATTTCCAGATAGTTGCAGATGCAAATAAAGCCCTTACGATAGAGGCCTTCGATCTACTGGGAAAGAAAGTTGCTGATTACCGTATTACCGTCGGTCAGGGCTTTAATGAAAAACCAATATCAGTTAATAACCTGGCATCCGGCACTTACTTTATCCAGGTGAAAGATGCTGCAGGTAATGTAATTGAAAAATCAAAGTTCATCAGGAACTAACACAAAAGCTTTGTTGATTTTTGCGAGGTGTTTAATACCTTTCAAGTTTCTAAGGCCCTGTAAATAAGGACATTTTATAAATTTTAAGATTAGACCCGGCTACTGCCGGGAACATATAAATCCACCTCTTTCCGGGGGTGGATTTTTCTTTTAAAAATCCCTTATTTTTTTGCGATTCTTCCGGCCATGCCCTACCTTTGCAGCCTTTAAATGATGCCCTTAGCTGTAAAATCATAACGTGCGATATATGTTCCGGAAAACCCGGATAAAAATGGCTCACATTGATGCAAAGCTGGGTTAAAAAATAAACTCAATATTATGGTAGAAATCAAACCGGATGAGATCTCGTCGATTCTGCGCCAGCAACTTAGTAACTTTAATGCAGGAGCAAGCCTGGAAGAAGTGGGAACTGTTTTACAGGTAGGTGATGGTATAGCGCGCGTTTATGGCTTGAACAATGTACGCAGTGGTGAATTGGTGGAGTTTGACAACGGTGTAAAAGCCATAGCATTGAACCTGGAAGAAGATAATGTGGGTGTGGTATTGATGGGTGACAGCGGTTCTATCAGGGAAGGAGATAAAGTAAAACGCACCGGCCAGATCGCTTCTATCAAAGTAGGGGAGGGTATGAGCGGCCGTGTTATAAATACATTGGGTGAGCCGATAGATGGTAAAGGGCCATTGACTGGTGAATTATATGAGATGCCATTCGAGCGTAAGGCGCCAGGGGTGATTTTTCGTGAACCGGTTAAGGAACCTTTGCAGACTGGTATCAAGGCAATAGACGCCATGATCCCTATCGGGCGTGGCCAGCGGGAACTGGTAATTGGTGACCGCCAGACTGGTAAAACAGCTATTTGTGTTGATACCATTATCAATCAGAAAGAATTTTATGAAGCGGGTAAACCGGTATATTGTATATATGTGGCCATTGGCCAAAAAGCAAGTACCATTGCCGGTATAATGAAAACATTAGAAGAATACGGGGCAATGGCTTACACTACGATTGTAGCCGCTTCTGCCTCTGATCCTGCACCGTTACAGTTCTACGCTCCTTTTGCGGGTGCTGCAATCGGTGAGTTTTTCCGTGATACAGGAAGGCCGGCACTGATCATTTATGATGATCTTTCCAAGCAGGCGGTTGCTTACCGCGAGGTTTCTTTGTTGTTGCGTCGTCCACCGGGACGTGAAGCTTATCCGGGTGATGTATTCTATTTGCATAGCCGTTTACTGGAAAGGGCCGCAAAAGTAATTGCCAAGGATGATATCGCGCAACAGATGAATGACCTGCCGGAATCTATCAGGCACCTGGTAAAAGGTGGTGGTTCTTTAACGGCTTTGCCGGTTATTGAAACACAGGCTGGTGACGTATCAGCTTATATTCCAACAAACGTGATCTCGATCACTGACGGACAGATATTTTTGGAAGGTAACCTGTTTAATGCGGGTATTCGTCCGGCGATCAACGTAGGTATTTCGGTTAGCCGGGTGGGTGGTAACGCCCAGATCAAATCAATGAAAAAAGTGGCTGGTACATTGAAACTGGACCAGGCTTTATACCGCGAACTGGAAGCGTTTTCTAAATTTGGTGGCGACCTGGATGCTGCGACAAAAAATGTAATTGATAAAGGAGCGCGCAATGTGGAGATACTAAAGCAATTGCAATATTCACCGATGAGCGTGGAAAAGCAGGTAGCCATGATCTACCTGGGCGTGCAGGGCCTGTTGAAGGAAGTTGCAGTGAAAAATGTAAAGGCTTATGAAGAACATTTCCTGTTGGAGATGGAAAATAAGTATCCTGAGGTATTGGCTGAATTTAAGAAAGGGAACCTGCCTGAAGATGGATTGAAGAAGATGACCGAGTTGGCAAAAGGGTTGGTAGCACATTATAAATAGTCGTTTAAGATCTAAATAAAGAGCCTGTTTAACGTAATTGTTGAGCAGGCTCTTTTAGTTTAGTAAATGTCTTGTCTCTGAGGTTTGTTGAAATGATGTGTTGAGCCAGGGCCCCATGGCCGCCTCAGTAGATTTTCACTGCACCCCACGAAAGCTTTAAAGAAACTATTATGTTAATTGGAATTGAGCTTTTCCTTCCCTCAGACCGGAGCCATGTTGAAAACCTGCACTGTTTAATCCGTTCAATAGTGCCACACTATAATTAATGGAAAGCACATTTGATCTTCCATAAAAACCAATGCATCATTCCCGCCAGGTGGCCGGAATGATCAGTTGCCCGGTCATGGGTCTTTCAACTCCATTGAAATTAACCGGCAAGTGATTTTCATTTAAAATGCCAATTCTTGGAACGAACAGCCTGCAATAATGTATTGCCGTGGATTGAGGTTAAATTTTAGAAAGGCTGTTCCATTGCGATCTCGCCTTTTTCTTCCCCCCAGGCAACGACCGCGTTCTCTTTTCCATTTCTGTGAATAAGGAAATTTTGGAATTAAATTGGTGACCCACAAATAATATAACTCTTTCAAGTGTGGCCCGTGATTGTTCCGCGACAAAATTTCGCTGGTAAAAAGCGGAACCATAACCGGAAATAACGGTCTTTTGTTTTGATATGCCTAAGTTCAGGGAGTCTTCATTGGTAAAGATGAGCTTTTGGGCGTTTGTCCGTGTTTGCCCTTAAGAACAGATAACCGCATTTATAACCAGGATACTAAGCGTTAGTCGTTTTATATTGATCATCCTTCAAATTGTTGGCAAAAGCATTTTTAATGAGAACAGGTGCTCTCGCAATCAGGAAAAGGTATTACGGAAGGGGAAATTCAATTAATGATATATGTCCAACGGTAAGTAAAATAAGTATCGCCCAGGGCAATTACAGGGTACACCAACTTTGTGATAGAAGGTTGGTGATTTTGAAATCTTCACTTACCGTCCCAATTGCAATTTTGTCAGGCAAATAAAAGGGGAATGTTTTTTGCAAATTGTAACTACAAAAACACAAATATGACACTAGGAATAATTGTTATCTCAGTTATTTTTATGCTGATAGGATCGTTGGTGCAGTTCAGGCTAAAGAGCAAGTTTAAAGAATATGGCCAGGTGCCAACTTCATCCGGTTTAAGCGGAAAAGAAGTAGCTGAAAAAATGTTAAGGGATAATGGAATTTATGATGTAGACGTAGTTTCTGTCCAGGGATTCTTATCGGACCACTATGATCCGGCGAAAAAAACGGTTAACCTTAGCCCCGATGTGTATGAAGGCAGGAACGTATCGGCTGCGGCGGTAGCGGCGCACGAATGCGGGCACGCTGTCCAGCATGCAACCGCTTACCCGATGCTGATGCTGCGAAGCAGGCTGGTTCCCATTACGCAGATCAGCACTAATTTATCGCAATGGGTAATCCTCGCAGGTCTTGGAATCCTCGGTTTTGGTGGCGGTAGCCAAATGGTTTTATTGATAGGGATCATCCTTTTTGCCGTATCTACTTTATTTACAGTGGTTACTTTACCGGTAGAATTTGACGCTTCTGCAAGAGCCCTGAAATGGCTGGACAGTTCCCGCATCACCAGGAACACAGAGCATGCGCAGGCGAAGGACGCGTTGAAATGGGCCGCGCTTACTTATGTAGTGGCGGCGTTGTCTTCGATTGCAATGCTGGTTTATTATATTATGATCTATACCAGCAGGGGCCGGGATTAATAAACAATAGGTGGAAGCGGAAAGGCGTTCATAAGATCATTTGTAAAGATCCACAATGGTATGCAGTAAAAGAGAGTGACACGACGATACTTAATTCTTTAATATATTCTTATATAAAGATAATATGACAGGTACCCCAAAAAAAACGCCCCGTTAAAAGGGGCGCATTGTAATTATAATTTTATCTCTTCGTCGCTGTCATCAAAAAAATGAAACTCTGTGAGGTGATAATTCGAGTTCGAGAGGACTTTAATTTTTTGTTTGTATTTCCAGCTCCACCTTCTCCTTTTGGAAATAAAGCCGCTGGTAAGGAAAACAAATAATATCGGGTTTACCTGTATCGTCAGGCCCTTATGCTTTTGCATGATCAGGTAGCTGAGGTTCTTTTCTATCTCATCTTCCAGGATCAATGTGGAAGAAATCTTTCCACTGCCATTACAGGCGGGGCAAATTTCTGAGGTGTTGATATTCATTTCCGGCTTCATACGCTGCCGGGTGATTTGCATGATTCCAAATTTGCTGATCGGTAATACGGCGTGTTTGGCGCGGTCACTGCGCATGAACTGTTCCATCGCATCTGCCAGCCGTTTCTTGTTCTCGATCAATTTCATGTCAATGAAATCAACCACAATAATACCTCCCAGGTCCCTTAAACGAAGCTGGCGGGCAATTTCTTCCGCTGCCTCCAGGTTGGTTTCCAGGGCATTTTGCTCCTGGTTATTGCTTACACTTTTATAACCGCTGTTTACATCAATTACATGCAGGGCCTCTGTATGCTCTATGATCAAATAGGCGCCGCTTGGCAGGTTAACCGTTTTGCCAAAGGCAGCCTTTACCTGTTTGGTAATTCCAAAACTATCGAATATGGGGGAACCATTATTATAATATGCCACGATATCAGCTTTTTCCGGAGCTATCCGTTGAATATAATTTTTTGTATCTGCAAAAATATTTTTGTCATTTACTACAATGCGGTTGAAATCCTCATTGAGCAGGTCGCGCAACATGCTGTTTGCTTTACCTTGCTCGCTTAATATTTTTGAAGGCGGGACTGCATCCCTGAGATTTGCCTGGATAGTTTTCCAGGTTTGAACCAATGTTAGCAGGTCATCATGCAGCTCGGCAGTATTTTTTCCTTCTGCCGCGGTACGTACGATAACGCCAAAATTTTTGGGTTTGATCGCCTCGATGATCTTGTGAAGCCTTTTTCTTTCGTCGCTGGAATGAATTTTTCTTGATACCGCAATGATATCATTAAAAGGAGTGATTACAACAAACCTGCCGGGCAAAGATAACTCACAGCTCAGGCGGGGCCCTTTTGCAGCGATCGGTTCTTTAAGGATCTGCACCAATACATTGGGACGGCCGCTCAAAACTTCCGCGATCTTACCTGTTTTTACAATTTCAGGCTCCACCGGGAATTTACCAAAATCAAAACCACCTTCCGTACGGTCATTAATAGAAATGTTGGTAAATTTTAAAATTGACTTTACATAAGGACTAAGATCCGTATAATGTAAAAAGGCGTCCTTTTCAAATCCTACATCCACAAAAGCTGCATTCAACCCCGGGATCAGTTTTTTTACTTTTCCCAGATAGAGGTCACCCACGGCAAAGTTTGCATCAGCTTTTTCGTTGTGCAGCTCTACCAGCTTTTTATCTTCCAATAGGGCTATTTCAACGCCCTGCGGTGCAGCATTTATAATTAATTCCTTTGTCAATCAATTCACTATTTAATTAGAGGCCATAACTTCACGGAAGGATAACGTACAGCAAAATGATAAAGTATGGTGTATATAAACTTTAAAACATGCTGATAAATGTGTGCCGGCCTGAGGATGCCGGCACCAGGAATAAAAAGAATTATTTCTTCTTATGACGGTTCTTTCTTAAACGTTTTTTGCGTTTATGAGTAGCAATTTTATGACGCTTTCTTTTTTTACCACAAGGCATACCTAGTCTTTTTGTTGTTAATAATAATTTTTATAAATACTGATTCTTGTTATATATTTTTCGCTGAAACTTAATCACAGCGCTTGTTTCGTTTTTATTTTCTTTTGAGCCAAAAAGGTTATGCTGTTTGATATAATAATTATTTCAGCATTTTAATCCGCTCATCCACTTCTTTGCTAAAAACAGGATTGTTTACTATCCGCTTACTATTCTCATACCATTTCAACGCATTCTGCTTATCCCCTTTAGCTGCATAAGCATCGGCCAGCCAGGATATCGCTTCAATATTTGAAGGCTGGTATTTTATTACTGTAAGCAATCGCTCAACGGCTTTGTCATACTGGGTTGAAATTACACCGCCGATACCTAATACCAGCTGGGCCTTCATGTTCATTGAATCTTTACGAACAACCTGCAAAAGTTGCTGGATCCCCTTCATCGTTTCCTGGGCATCTCCGGCCATTCCCTTCCCAAAAACATAACAACTTCCCAAACCAACTTTCAGATCTTCATTAGTTGGATTCAGGGCGATCGCTTTTTCAAATAACTCGATTGCCTGCTCGCTTTTCCACCCTCTTTTTGCCGGATCCTGCTCATTTCTGAGCTCAGCTAACATCAATTGGGCTGCAAAGGTGAGGTTTTTTTCAGAATTTACCAACTTAGCAGAGAGGGAAGTATAATAATTATGTATTTCGTGCTGGTGGACCGAGTCGTCCCAGAAAGAGGCAAGCTCGTTATATACCTTTATTTGCTGTTCTTTTACATCGCCCCGCGATATGCTGTTTTCAAGGTGGTCAAGGTAATTTACCTGGTAAATGGTAAGTTTTTGTTTTGCCTCCTGTATATATTTATCAATACTGAAAACAGGGACTGTCGCCATCTTCGCCGCCAGTTCCGGATCTACAGGATCTTTTATGGCAACTGTTTTACCAAAAAATAATAAGGAAGAAAAAATAAGTAGACCTCCGCCTAAAAGGATCAATTGCTGTCTTTTCACAAAAAAAATTTGAGGCGTAAAGGTAGGTTATTGTGGCTTGTCGTTTGCCGGTAACTTTTTACTCTTGACCTCCTGGACAAATTCTTTGGCAGGTTTAAATGCGGGTATGTAGTGCTCCGGGATCTCGACCGCTACATTTTTTTTGATATTCCGGCCAATTTTTGCTGCCCGTTTTTTGGTAATAAAACTCCCAAACCCGCGAATATAAATATTCTCCCCCGCTATCAGGGATTGCTTAATCTCTTTGAACATTGTCTCCAGGGTAAACATTACATCTACTTTTGGAATGCCGGTTTTGTCAGAAATTTCTGATATTAGGTCTGCTTTTCTCATTTGATAAAAAGTTTTATTTTGTATGCTACCGGAAAAATAATAAATAAATTTGTAAAATGCAATATTAAGAACTGATTATCAGGTAGTAACATTCTATTTGAGCTGGTATGCATGATTTTATCCCTGATTTTTTTGAATAATTGATGTCTTTATCGGAAAAACTACATCTTTATCCATAATTATTTGTTGGATATTAAACAACAATGAAAATTTTGTCCCAACATAACTACTTCGTAAAAAAACTGGAAGCATGGAATACAAGTGAGAATTCAAGGGAAATGCCCTGGAAAGGAGAAAAAGACCCCTACAAGATCTGGCTCAGCGAGATAATACTCCAACAAACAAGGGTAGACCAGGGACTGGAATATTACCACCGTTTTGTAAAGACATTTCCCACCATTGAACACCTGGCAAGGTCATCCGAAACGAAAGTATTCAAACTTTGGGAGGGATTGGGCTACTACTCCCGCTGTAAAAACCTGATAGCCACCGCAAAATATATCAGTGAGGAGCTACAAGGCCGGTTCCCGGACAAATACGAGGATATCCTTGCCTTAAAAGGAATCGGCCCGTACACTGCCGCCGCGATCGGGTCATTTGCTTTCAACCTTCCATATGCAGTAGTGGATGGCAATGTATTCAGGGTTTTGTCAAGATATTTTGGCATATCTGTCCCCACTGACAGTACAACCGGTAAAAAATTATTTACTGAATTGGCCAATAACCTGTTGGATAAGGCGAAACCGGGCATATACAACCAGGCGCTGATGGATTTTGGTGCCATGATTTGCAAACCACAATTACCACTTTGTTTATCCTGTGTGTTGAAGGAAAAGTGTACCGCGTTTTTGCAGGGATCCGTTCAACAGTTACCCGTAAAGGAAAAATCCATTAAAAAAAAGACAAGGTGGTTTTATTACCTGGTGGTTGATTTTGAAGGAGCCGTATATGTCAGGAAGCGGAATGCCGGGGATATCTGGGAAAACCTGTACGAATTTGTCCTGCTGGAATCTACCGCCGCGCTCGAATTAGAAACGATGCTGCCGATAAAAAATATCCTGGGAGAAAATGAATTTGAAGTTGAACATATTTCAGCTTTTTATAAGCAGTTGCTAACCCATCAAACTATCCAGGGACAGTTTATCCGCATAAAAATTCAGGCGCCGCTCTTGCTAAAAGGGTATAAACCTGTACGGAAAATAGCTTTGCAAAAACTCCCCTTTCCCAAATTTATCAGTAACTATTTAGAAGATAAAAATGTATCTTTAAACTTGTTTTAGTGATAAAAGATCCAACATTAATAGAAATAATATTAATATTATGAGAGGCGTAAACAGGGTAATGTTAATTGGAAATTTAGGCAAGGACCCGGATATGCAATTTTTGGAAGGCAATATTGGCGTCGCTAAATTTTCTTTGGCCACTACTGAAACGTACAAGGACAGAAGCGGTAAACTTATTTCACAAACTGAGTGGCATACAGTAGTATTGTGGAGAGGATTAGCGGAACTGGCTCAAAAATATTTACACCGGGGAAGTTTGGTTTACATAGAGGGGCGTTTAAAAACACGCAGCTGGGAAGACAAGGAAGGCAACAAGAAATTTGCTACAGAAATAGTGGGCGATAATTTGATCATGCTTGATAAACGGGGCGATGGCAGTGCGGGTACAGGTTCCGGAGAAGGGATCGAAGGGTTGGACGATATCCTGCCGGATGATGGCGGAAGTGAAAGGTTGCCTTTTTAGGATGGAACTATTGATATACAAAAGACGAGTGCAATACACCAGGACGGATTTAAAAGGCTGATCTTTTACAAATACAAAACGTAAACGGATATCCCATTTATCTCCTGGTCAGTAAAAAATATTTTTAATTAAAACTGATAGTTTTGGATTACCATTCGGTTATTGATTATGCAAGTCATTTGCATTTTTCATTACTTGCAATAACACCTGCGGCTTCAGCGGTCCTTATTTTTTTAGCAGTATTTTTATTTATCATTTCATTTTTAATAGCCGGTTCGGAAGTAGCTTTTTTTTCCCTTACTTATAAGGATATCAATTTGCTCAAAACCAAGCAACAACCGTCTTTCAGGCGCATTGTTACTTTACTCGAGCAACCAAAAATCTTATTGGGTTCAATGCTGATCGCTAATAGTTTTGTAAATATCGGGATCATCCTGATATCCAATATTTTAATGGAAAGTTTGTTGGAACCCGCACACCTGGCCTGGTGGCTGAATTTCCTGATAAAGGTATTTTCTGTTACTTTCCTGCTGGTACTTTTTGGCGAAGTATTGCCGAAGGTTTGGGCGACTCATCATAAGGTTTGGTTTGCCTCTACCGCATCGCTTATCATTGAAATTTTCAATAGTATTTTTTACGGACTGAGCAGAAGATTGGTAAACTTCAGCGACGGTATCGAAAAGAAATTTTCACCCAACAATTCTTCTTTGCTTGATAACAGCCAGTTGGATTATGCCATCGACCTGTTGCCTGATAACGAGGCCACCATGGAAGAAAAGCAAATTTTAAAAGGCATACGTAAATTCAGTGACACTACTGTAAAACAGATCATGCGTACACGCCTGGATGTGAGCGGTATCGAGTATGGCAGTTCGTTCGAAGATGTGATAAAAAAAGTAGAAGAGCTCCATTATTCCCGCCTGCCGGTGTATAATAATAACCTGGATGAATTGATGGGTATGCTCCACACAAAGGACCTGCTGCCACACGTAAATGCAAGCAAAGTTGAAAATTATGACTGGCATAGCCTGATGCGCCCCACCTATTTTGTGCACGAGCAAAAACTGATAGAGGACCTGCTGCAGGAATTCAGAAACCGGCGCATACACTTTGCCGTTGTAGTGGATGAATTTGGCGGAACTTCCGGCATAGTAACGCTGGAAGATATAATGGAAGAAATAATCGGCGACATTCGCGATGAATTTGATGATGAGGAAAGCGCCAACAAGAAAATTGATGATTACACTTATATTTTTGAAGGCAAAACGATGATCAACGATGTCTGTAAAATAATTGGTTTGCCGGGCGATACATTTGAAAGGGTGCGTGGTGATAGTGATTCCCTGGCTGGCCTGGTACTTGAAATAGCGGGTGAATTTCCCCAGGTGGATGAAGAGGTGGTGAGCGGAGATTTTACATTTATTCCATTGGGGATCAATAAAAACAGGATCGATAAGGTGAAGGTAGTCATCCGCCAGGCCAAACCGGTCCATTAAATCCGCCAGGGCCCGTTATTAAGATGATAATACAAAAGAAGAAAATATTTTTAATGAGTATCCTCTGTAAATACCTGTTGGCCATAACTGTTATCATTTTTTTTGCGGCTTGTAATTCATCTTATGTTTCAAAAAAAAGGGGCTACTACAATATTGAATTACCGGAGAGAAGTTACCAGCAATTTAACCGCGAAGGTTTTCCTTACAGTTTTGAATATCCTGCCTATGCGCGGGTGGTAAAAGACAGCACTTACTTCGACGCCAACCCGGAAAACGACTATTGGATCAACATTGATTTCCCGCAGTTTCATGGACGTATATTTTTAAGTTATAAAATTGTTGGTGGCAAAGCTCCTTATAAAATAAAGCAACCGGATGGCAGCTACAAAGATTCATCAGGGACCAATGTATTTGACAGGATGGTGAATGATGCTTTCACGCTGACCAATAAAAATAACGTGGTTTCCAACTCTATCAACGACAGTTTGATACACACTTCCAACGGCATCAGCGGCGTGTTTTTTAAAGTGGGGGGTAATGCAGCTACGTCGAAACAATTTTTCCTGAGTGATACGGTACATAATTTTATTCGCGGGGCATTATATTTTGATGTAACGCCCAATGCGGATTCGTTAAAACCGGTACAGGATTTTCTGCAGGCAGATATGGACCATATGATCAATACATTCAGGTGGAAAACCAAATAAGGCAGGAAATAATAGCCACTCATCAAAATCCTGGTGATGCCAAAATTCAGTGGTTATCAATTAATCTATTATCAATTAACTTGTTAGTACTTTTGCAACTTATATGATAGCAATAGGAAATAAACTGGTAAGTGATGAAATTATTGAGGAGCAATTTGTTTGCGACCTCAATAAATGCAAGGGCGGTTGTTGTGTGGATGGAGATGCCGGAGCTCCTGTTACCAAAGATGAAATGCTGAAATTAAAAGAAGTGTACGAGGGCGTTTTACCCTATTTGGCGGATGAAAATAAAAAGGAACTGCAACGACAGGGACTTTACGTGTACGACAAGGAATTTGGCTGGGTAACGCCGACCATTGAAAGTAAAGTCTGCGTGTATGGTATCACCGATAAGAACGGGATCGTTAAGTGTGGGATCGAGCAGGCATACAATGATGGCAAAGTTGCCTGGAAAAAACCGATCAGCTGCCACCTGTTCCCGATACGCACTAAATTAAGCAGGAATAAGCAAACAGAATATGTAAATTATGAACCGCGGGAAGACCTTTGTGCTGCAGCTTGCAAGTTGGGTAAGAAATTGAAAGTGCCTGTGTATGTTTTTTTAAAAGATGCATTGATCAGGAAATACGGCGAAGAGTTTTACGAAACGCTGGAGGCTACTGCGAAACATATGAAAAATGAGAAATGAATGATGAGGAATGAATGATGAGTTGCTGGAATCGTGATTAGGAAATATAGCTTAAAAATTTACAGGCATTTATCCTGGCAATATATACAAATGAAAAAAATAATAATACCTGGTTTATATATTACCTCTTTCCTGATGTTGTTTTCTGCCTGTTCTGTTAACAGGGCAAAAGTAGATAATAGCCTGAAAAAATATTTTGACGACGCGAAAGTGGATGGTTGTTTTACGATGTTCAATAATACAGACGGGAAAGTTACCGTTTATAATATGGCGCTGGATACGGTCCGGTTTTTACCAGCTTCTACATTCAAGATCGTCAATTCGCTGATAGGGCTGGAAATTGGCCGGATTACGGATGAGAAAATGGTGATAAAATGGGATGGTATAAAACGTGGAAGGGAAGAATGGAACAAGGACCTTACTATGGAAGATGCGTTCAAAGTAAGTGCGGTGCCCTATTACCAGGAAGTAGCAAGGAGGATCGGAAAGGATACCATGCAACAGTGGCTTGACAGTCTGCACTACGGCAACATGAAGATCGGCTCCCGTATCGATAGCTTTTGGCTCGATAATAGCTTGAAAATTTCAGCGGATGAACAACTTGGTTTAATGAAGCGCCTGTATTTTGACCAGTTGCCTTTTCAAAAACGAACGCAGCAAATCGTGCGGGATGTGATGACACAGGAAAAAAATACGCAGTACACTTTATCTTACAAAACCGGTTGGGGATTTGACGAAAATAACAATTCGATCGGTTGGATAGTTGGCTGGGTAGAAGAGAACCTGCATCCGTATTTTTTTGTAACACTGATAAAATCGCCGGATAAAAATATTGACATGAAAACCATCAGGTTGAATATTACAAAACGAATATTGAAACAATTAGGTTTTTTTGAAGGAAGGATGTAGATGGGCAGCGATACATGATTTTAACACTTTGCTTTTTTGATTAAGAATTAATTTTCGACTGATTTTCCCTGGTGAGTCATCCTTTGGACCTTTGGGGATGACTCACCAGGAAGATCATCGCCAATAACTTGTATACTATAAACCCAGATTGATCTCCATTGTTCCATTTTCAACATATCGAGTACCTTATCGGACTGGCGGCAGTGCCAGCAATGATATTATTATATTTCTTTGTCATCCGCTGGAAAAAAAAGACCATTAAAAAAATAGGCGATCCTGCCCTGGTAAACCAATTGATCCGCGATTACAGTCCTTCAAAATTTTCCCTGAAATTCATTTTATTCACGTTAGCGTTTATTGCAGGAGTTATTGCCTTAGCCAACCCAAGAATGCCATTGGGCAGCGCCACCGTAAACCGTACCGGCATTGACGTAATGATTGCCCTGGATGTAAGTAAAAGTATGCTTGCGCAGGATGTACGGCCAGACAGGTTGCAACGGGCCAAACAAATCCTGTCCAGGCTCATCGACAAATTACAGGAAGACAGGATTGGCATTGTGGTATTCGCGGGAAGGGCATATTTGCAAATGCCGCTGACTACTGATCACGCGGCAGCGAAAATGTATTTATCCTCGGCAACTCCGGATGTGGTTCCCACACAGGGGACAGTGATTGGTGACGCGCTCAAAATGAGCAATGCCGCATTTAATACCAAAGAAAAAAAATACAAAGCAATTATCCTGATCAGTGATGGTGAGGACCACGATGAGAATGCGGTAAAATTAGCAAAGGCGCTTGCCGGCGAAGGCGTGATGATCAATACGATTGGCATTGGTTCGCCGGAAGGTTCAATGATCGTGGATCCTGAAACCAATGAAGTAAAGAAAGATGCGGCAGGCAGCCCGGTAGTAACGAAACTAAATGAAACGGAATTAAAAGAAATAGCGCTAAATGGCAATGGGATATACCAGCTTTTTACAACAACTGATGAAGTGGTTGCAAATTTGGAAAATCAATTAAAAGGGATGGGCCAAAAGCCGATCACGGAAAATTCATTGATCAATTTTAAGAATTTTTTCCCCTGGCTGCTGGGTTTTGCTTTGCTGATATTAGTGGCAGAATTTCTTATTTCAGAAATCAGGAAAGTAAAAAAAGGTATGCCGGTAATGATTAAAAAAAATATTGGCCCCATTTCTTTTTTATTGATCATCTTCCTTGCTCCTTTGGCGTCAATGGCCCAAAACGATAATGAGCTGATTAAAAAAGGGAATAAAGCTTATAATAAAAAGGACTATGACGTTGCCCGGGAGAATTATAAAAAGGCCGTGGAAAAAAATCCTGCCAATCAAAAGGCACAATATAATTTAGGTAATGCGCTGTATAAAAGCAAAAAGCCGGAGGATGCGGTAGCGGCCTATGATGCAGCAATACAAAACAGCAAATTGCCGGTTGATAAAGCGACTGCTTTTTATAACAAGGGAGTCGTTTTGCAGAATAATAAAAAATTGCCTGAATGTATTGCCGCCTATAAAAATTCCTTGCGACTAAATCCGAAGGATGAAGATGCCAGGTTGAATTTGCAAAAGGCTTTGGAGCAACAAAAGCAGCAACAACAGCAAAAGGAAAACGATAATAAAAAAGAGAAGAAGCCAAAGGACGATCCGAAGAAAAAAGACCAGCAGCAGCCAGAAAATAAAAAAGAGGATCAGCCAAAGCCACAACCTTCAAAAATGACAAAAAAAGAAGCGGAAGAAAGATTAAATGCCTTGTTACAGCAGGAAAAAAAGTTACAGGATAAATTGCGAAAAGTAAATGCTGCCTCACCTGAAAAGCCAACAAAAGATTGGTAAATTTTTGCATCTTTGTTCATAAAACCTGACAATGAAAAATTTAAAAATAGGAATCGCGTTTTTATTTACAACCATTTTATGTTCCTGCCTTGATACAGAGGAAAAGATCATTGTTAACGCTGATAATTCCGGCACCTATTCGATGACAATCGATTTGGGCAGGATGCTAAAAATGGCAGGGTCGATGGGGGCGGATACATCCAATGGAAGGGTTAAAGAAAAAAAGGACACTACAATTTATTTAAAGGACATGCTTGATACGGCAAAGAATTTAACACCGGCAGAAAGAGCATTGTATAAGGATGGTGTGGTCCACGTAAATTTGGATGAAGCCAACAGCGAAATGAAGATTGTAATGAGCGCTCCCTTCAAGAATTTTACTGACCTCAGGGAAATAAAAAATAACCTGGCTACCGTGGTCAATAAGTTGAAAGCCTTTGAGAAAGCTACCGGTGAAAAGGAGAAGCCTGACAATGAAAATGATGATATGAAAATGGGTACAAGATCGGCCAACCCGGTAGGAGACCAGTTTACTTTTGCTGCTGTACCAGGTAAGATATCAAGTACCATTACCGATGTTACCGCATTTAAAAAACTGGTAGCAACTGATTCCACGCTTAGCATGATGTCTCAAATGACCGGCATGATGGGAGAGTTTAACTACCGCACCGTCATCGTATTACCAAAGGTGGTTAATAAATATACTGGCCCGGGTAATACTGTTTCCGCTGATAAAAAAACCATCACTTTTGTTACTACACTCACAGAAATGCTGGAACATCCGGAGAAAGTTTCTTATACGGTTGAATATTAAGTTAGAAATACAAAGCGCTCAAGGTATACCAGGTAACTAATCCTGAATGCATACCCGGCCCTTTCACTCCAAATAGCCTTTGATAATTGGCTACCCGTATTGGAGAAGTTTTGACAATTCATAATATGGTAATTACACCTGCTCCTTTCTTTTTGTCTTAATTTTGGTATAATTTAAAACTTATGGAACTGTATTGTGAATCAATGACGGAATACAAACGTCTTAAGACAAGGGAAGTTAAAATCGGTAACCTGTTACTCGGAAACAATCATCCTGTGCGGGTACAAACGATGACTACCACCGACACAATGGATACGATCGCTACCGTGGAGCAAACTATCCGTTGCATAGAGGCTGGGGCAGAACTGGTCCGAATAACCGCCCCATCCAAAAGAGAAGCCGAAAATTTACTGAATATAAAAAATGAATTGAACAGGCGCGGATATTTTGTGCCATTGGTGGCGGATATTCATTTTACGCCTAATGCCGCTGAGATCGCAGCTACGATCGTGGAGAAGGTGAGGGTGAACCCGGGCAATTACGTTGACAAAAAGAAATTCGAGCAGATAGATTATACCGATGAAGAATATGCTGAAGAGATAGAAAGGATCAGGGAACGTTTTACGCCATTGGTACTTATCTGTAAACAATATGGAACGGCCATGCGCATTGGCACCAATCATGGCTCTTTGAGCGACAGGATCATGAGTCGGTATGGCGACACTGCCATGGGCATGGTTGAAAGTGCCATGGAATTTCTGCGCATCGCCCGTAACGAGGATTATCACAATATCATCCTGAGTATGAAGAGCAGTAACCCGCTGGTGATGGTGCAGGCCTACAGGTTGCTTATCAATCACATGCAGGATGAATTTGGTGAGTGTTATCCTTTGCACCTGGGTGTTACGGAAGCGGGCGACGGAGAAGATGGAAGAATTAAATCCGCAATCGGCATCGGCACCTTGCTGGAAGATGGCATCGGTGATACTATCCGCGTAAGTCTTACCGAAGATCCTGAACTGGAAATACCTGTATGCCGTGACATTGTAAAACGCTATACGAAAGAGACCATTTACCTAAGCGATAGTCGTGCGATACCGTTGATTAAAACGCTTCCTTATTCTCCATTTGAATACCGGCGAAGAGATACGTTTGAAGTGAGTAATATTGGCCATAAGCATGTGCCTGTTGTCATCGCCGACCTTAGTAAAATAGATAAAATAACGCCCGCACATTTGCAGAGTGTGGGATATACTTATGATGCGGTAACCGATAAATGGGCGATCAGCGATATGGCTGCGGATTATATTTTTACAGGCAACCAACTACTTGATTTTGCATTGCCGGGAACGGTCAGGGTTATTGTGTATCCGGCTACCTGGCAATTGGCGAAGGATAAGACAACCTATTTTCCCATCTTCGAAGACAGTGGCTACGTTGCAGCTGAATCGGTATCAAAGGAATTGAATTTCGTAATGATCGATTGCTTCAGCGACTCTACTAATATCAATGATTTTACTTACCTGGATGAACTTGCAAATGACCCCACAGTGGTTCTTTGCCTGAGCTCAAAAAACATACTTGCGATGTATGCGGTCAGGCGCCTGGTGATAGAATTAATGGACAGGGCCATTAAAAATCCTGTTGTATTTATAACCGATAGTAACTGGTCAACTGCTGATGAGCACCTGGTCCATTATGCAACTGAAACGGGCGCTTTGTTCCTGGAAGGAATGGGAGATGGCATCTGCCTGGGGATCACTTCGAAGGCTTACAGGGATGCAGCTAATATAGCCGTCAGCGGAAGAAATTACATTGCGAATGCGTCGGTGGAACAATTTATAAACAATACCAGCTTTTCTATTTTACAGGCTACCCGTACACGGATATCCAAAACAGAATATATCAGTTGCCCAAGTTGTGGCAGAACATTATTCGATCTGCAGGAGACGACTGCAAAGATCAGGAGTGTAACCAATCACTTAAAAGGAGTAAAGATCGCTATCATGGGCTGTATCGTAAATGGCCCGGGAGAAATGGCTGATGCTGATTTTGGTTATGTAGGAAGTGGTGTTGGTAAGATCACTTTGTACCGGGGGAAAGAAGTAGTAAAAAGAAATATTGAAAGCGCCATTGCGGTAGATGAACTTATAAATTTATTAAAAGAAAGCGAGGCCTGGGTGGATGTAGTTTAGGAAATTATTTTTGAAAATAATTTTTCTAAAGATATTTTACTGGGGTATCGCAATTCACTGCGAGATATTCTTTAAATCAATATTTATCACTTTTGGTTGATCTCTGCTTACTTTTTTTTCTTGATGAAAAAAAGTAACAAAAAAAATCAAGGCTGCAAATTAAAAGGCTGAAAATCTCCGGGATGATCCTAAAATCAAAGAACTCGCCGGTTGGCTTATAAATAATTTGTAGGCAATGCCTGGCTCAAACAGCCTTGATTTCTTAACGGACCATCCCGGAGATTTTCTGGCACTTTTTATTCGAGGCCGTTAATAACAATAATTTGATGGAGATATTTTAACTAACTTTTAATTGAAAATTGATACTCACCTTCAATAGAAAAATAGCTATTTGATAGATGAGCCAAAGTTTTAAAAGAATTGCCAGGTCAACTTTAGCAACCTGGCAATTCTTTAATATATCAGATTATGTATTGCTTAATGCAAATGCATTTGTATCCGACCTGTCGTACCCGATCAGTCTTTGCGTGCCGTCCGTTGCCAAAGAGCTTACATACAAGTTTTCAGAAAATGCCGCCTGTCCCGGGCACCCGTTCAATAACTCAAGCACTGTAAAATCATCATTAAATAATCCACCGGATAATGCAAAGCCGTCAACTCCTGATATTACATATCCTGAAGGGTTAATCCCTGTCGGCACCGTATTATTTCCTTTAACAACACCAAAGCTAAATTTTGCAAAGTTGCGTAAATGAGTTGCCTTGAAACTGATATGCGTATGCTGACCAGTGTTATCATATTTTATAAATCCGCACGGTCCGGACAATGCACCCGTTTCATTTAACAGGACATCCTGGATATCTGCTTCGCATGGTTCGTTGTCTATGCGTACGAACATCCTGTAATTATTGGCCTTACCCGATAAATTCATTTTAAGATAGGGTAGTGTGGCGTCCTGTGAACTGTCAAGGTCATTCAATTCAGAAATCTGGAATGTTGAAGGATCCACTTCTGTTACGATAAAATTGGATCCACTATATTTTCCGAGCTCCAGGTCGAACCGGTACAGGCCGTTACCACTTAATGAATTGCTATCAACAAATGCACTGGTCCAGAAAATATCCCTCCAGTACTTTGTGTTGGTCGGGTACGCGGCCATGATCGTTGGCTCCTGCGTGATGTCCTGGTTTGGGATACGGAAGGCGATATCAGCACCTGTTCCATCCGGTGCGATCTCCAGGTTGAAACTGTGGTAATGCACAGTGTCTAATTTTACAAGGTATTCCCGGTAAACTTTACTGGTCGCATTTAAGATTGTAGTGGTTTGAAAACCCGTTGGGATAGCATCAAGATTTTCATTTGCTACCCTGGTGACTTTCCAGCGAAAATGTGTAACACCAGTACCAGAATTGTAAATATTTTCTCCTGCAAAAACTTGCAATGCCAATGCGCCGCCGAAAGGACTGATGTAATCGGAGATACCAAGTATGTCTGTGCAGCCAGCATTTCTCATTGACACACCCTGGATGGGCACGGTATGCAATATACGCTGCTCGATATGCAATGCACCACCGGAGGAACCGACGGACCTGAACCAAAACGCGTCAGCCGGCCCTTCGTTACCACAGCCGCAGGGAACAACACGCGGGTCGGTTATATTGATAGTTATTTCTGTTCCGCATTGATAGTTCCACCTGGTATAGCAAGGTAAAAATGGTTTGTAAACAGTAACCCAACTACCGTCGATGAATGCTTCTACCCAAACGTAAATATCAACCGGTCCCTGTCTTGTAACCGAATGCACCCACTTTTCAAAATGCCCGTTGCAATCAGTGGTTACAACAGCGATCTCATTGGAATCATAGATCCATGGCCAGTAAATGGGCCATAAACATAAGTATGGATGTACCAGGTCATGGTAATCGATCAATGCTTTCCGGATCACATCAACAGACCGGGATGTCATTGCCTCCTGTACATGATCGGGCAATTTAGCCAATGACTTTTCGCGCAGTGCCAGCTTTTGTACAGGCTTTGCTGTTGTAAGTGATCGCAGTGGCAAATTAGTTTTCAACCTGCTAATGGGCCCGATCGGACCAGGGACCGGTGGGATCTCCGGCTTAATAATATTGATGAATTTCTCGCCGATCTCCTGTATTACCCAATCAGGTATCGGGCGGTAATAGATCGGGATATGCGGCCATACCAATTCTGTTTCTATTTCACAGATGTGTACGCGAAGATCACACAAAGGCAGGTTTTGCCATTCGTTATTGATTAAAAAATTTTTCTTTACATGGCCGGTAATGCGACAATTATTATAGCGGACCGGCCCAAAAATTTCCGAAGGGATGCGATCAATCGTAAGGATATTATTATTGAAATCCTTCACTGTTTCATAAGCACCCGCTTTTAACAGGCTCCTTTCTGTTAATGTGTTCGCCCTTTCATTTGTGCCAAGATCAGGAGCAATATAGATCCTGGTTTTTCCATCAAGTATTTCTGCCGCTGATTTTAAATAAGCCTGCGCATTGTCAAATGCAGCAACTTCAATTACCTTTCCTCCGTCATCTACAATATATGCACGAAGGTTTTTAGTGTCTTCCTTTGCCTGCTCATCTGATAAGCGCACGACAAAAGGGGTTTCGTTTTCTTTTTTCATATAGTTACATTTTTGCCTACTCTTTTATACCCTTTTCGGCCCCGGGTTTCTTTATTTATATATAATTTTAATCACCAATGTTGGTTGGTTTGCGCACAGGATTGCCCAGCGAAAATTGTTTCGTTTTGTCAATCAGTTATAGCTAAAGGATAAGGAGCTGAGCCAGGGGGCCAGGGGCAATGATCGTAATTAAAACAGGGTGTAAAACTAATGCCTGGGTTTGCCAGGTGCAATACCCTAAAGTAAGAATTTATCAGCCGGATATTACTTGCGTTCTACTGCTATTTTCCACTCATACACCGATTAGCACCAGAAGCGCAAAGTAGCCCGCCAAAAATAATAGTTCAAATTATCTCTCGCTTAACCTGGAAAATGGAAATGATCTGCAAACCATATAATGTCTACGCTTCAATTGATAGGTAATTTTAACAATTTGGTTTCAGTATAATATTGCGTGTGTGACTAAGAGGAGTTTGAAATGCATTCGGGAAATTCAATTAACAATAGAATTAATTTAACATTTATCATTTAATTTAGCGCCAGTCAAATCAATAATTATGCAAACAGATTTTCTTGTAATTGGTAGTGGTATTGCCGGGTTGACCTATGCGTTAAAAGTAGCAGAAGATTGCCCGGATAAAACGATTACCATTTTGACGAAAACACAAAGTGATGAAACCAATACCAAGTATGCGCAGGGAGGTATAGCCGGGGTTATGGATTTTGATAAGGATAGTTTTAGCAAGCACATTGAAGATACTTTAATAGCCGGGGATGGTTTGTGTAATAAGGAAGTCGTAGAAATTGTAGTGCGGGAAGGTGTTGACAGAATAAAGGAAATTATTGAATGGGGCGCACGGTTTGATAAAGACAAAGATGGCGATTATGCATTGGGCAGGGAAGGGGGTCATAGTGAATTTCGTATCCTTCACCACAAGGATGTGACTGGTAAGGAAATGGAAAGGGCACTGTTAGAAGCGATTAGCCGCAAGCCTAATATCAAAATACTGAGCCACTGTTTTGTACTGGATATCATTACACAGCACCACCTTGGTTTTTTAATAACCAAGTCTACTCCTGATATCGAATGTTATGGTGTGTACGTATTAAATTTAAGCAGCAATAAAATCGAAACCATATTATCTTCCATCACATTATTGGCAACAGGCGGCAATGGCCAGGTATATCGCACTACAACTAACCCCGCCATCGCAACGGGAGACGGTGTGGCAATGGTGTACCGCGCGAAAGGAAGAATTGAAAATATGGAATTCATACAATTTCATCCTACTGCGTTGTATGAGCCGGGTGTACGCGGACATAGTTTTTTAATTACAGAAGCCGTACGTGGAGATGGAGGCATTTTGCGGAATCACAATGGCAAAGCCTTTATGGAACGCTATGATGAGCGCAGGGACCTGGCACCAAGAGATATCGTAGCACGGGCCATCGATAATGAAATGAAAATAAATGGTACCGAACATGTTTACCTGGACTGCAGGCATTTCAGTAAAGAAAAGTTTACGGAGCATTTTCCAAATATTTATGAAAAATGTTTGAGTATCGGGATCGATATAACGAAGCACATGATACCGGTAGCACCTGCCGCTCATTACAGTTGCGGCGGTATCAAAACAGACGAGTGGGCAAGGACTTCCATTAAGAATTTATTTGCGGCAGGTGAGTGTGCATCAACAGGACTGCATGGTGCAAATCGCCTTGCCAGTAATTCTTTGTTGGAAGCAATGGTTTTCGCGCACCGGGCTTACAAGCATTCTGTGCTGACTATAAATGAAGTTCAAAATATCAGGTTATTTTCCGCCAATAAAGTGGGGCCTAATGAATTTCCAAACTGGAAATCCGAAGGTACCAATGCGCCAAAAGAAATGATCCTTATCACACAGAGTGTTAAGGAAATGAAATTGCTGATGAGCGATTATGTAGGTATTGTAAGAAACAATGAGCGGTTGTACAGGGCGATGAAAAGGTTGGACCTGTTGTATGAAGAAACGGAAGCACTGTATGAAAAGACGGCGGTCTCACCACAATTGTGCGAACTCAGAAATATGATAACGGTTGCTTACTTAATTGTTAAATGTGCAGAGTTCAGGCATGAGAGCAGGGGGCTGCATTTCAATACAGATTACCCGGCGAAGGATAAAATGGTTCAGAATATTGTATTGTAGATTGGTGAATCACCGGGCCATTCAACAACCAGCCGATTAATAGTAAACATTATCTTTGTACAATGTATTACTTGGTTTATGGTTTTTTATACCTGGTATCATTGCTGCCTTTTTTTATCCTGTATGGGATAGGCGATGTGATTTGCATAATGATGTATCATGTATTTGGGTACAGGAAAGATGTAGTGATGAATAATCTTGCTATTGCGTTTCCGGAAAAATCTATGGCGGAGCGTGAAGGAATAGCCACCCAATTCTATAAAAATTTTGTCGATACTTTTATTGAAACGATTAAGCTGTTGTCGATGCGCGATGCTGAATTCGACAAACGATGTACGGGCGATTTTAGTTTGATAAATGGGATCGCTGCAACCGGTAAAAATATTCAGTTCATGGGCGGACACCAGTTCAACTGGGAATTTGTAAATCTTTTACTGAGCAGGCAAATAAAAATTCCTTTCATCGGTGTGGTTGCCAATGTCGAGAACAAGATATTCAACAGGATATATTTTAAATTTCGTGCGAGATACGGAACCATCCTCATACCTAATTCCAATTTTCAAAGACAGATGATCGGGCTGATGAAAAAGCAATATTCCATGTGCTTGCTGGCTGATCAGAATACTCACCCGGGAAAGGCTTACTGGCTAAATTTTTTTGGTAAACCGGTACCCTTTATTATGGGGCCGCACAGGGCCGCAGTAAAGAATAACCCGGTGCTGATCTATTACAATTTTAAAAAAATCAAACGGGGCCATTATCATTTTGAAGTCTTTGAAATTGTTGAGAATGCAGGTTCCTATAAACCTGAAGCGTTGGCATTAAGGTACCGGGATTACCTGGAAAGTATCATAAGAAATCAACCTGCCAATTATTTATGGAGCCACCGCAGATGGAAACATGCGTATGATGATACACATGTAAAATTGTGGATAGATAAATAAAATTCTGCGCATCGGAGTTCAATAGAAAGAATATTAGTGCATTTCGGATTTAATAATAACAACGGTATTGCAATTAAAAGAGAATTTGACGTTTCGGTCTTTTACGAAAAAAAAGAAAACCTGCTATTCCAGGAACTCATCCTTTGTATAACCGATCTATTTATAAACAAGTTGAACGGCGATTTCACAGATGTTATTTCTGGTTATACAATATTAGGTTTTCTTCTGGCAGAGAATTGATAGAGCAGAAAATTATAACCTATCTTTTAAATTCCCGCATCATATCACCTGAAGATTATGACAACATACAAAACAATGAAAATGCCTGGGCTGACGAATGATAGTATAGTCAAATTACTTTACCTTTCAATTCAACACACTCGGTTCTTTCGCAACTTTAATAGATGATTCTCCTTTGATCTTTTCCCAGCCGCCCAATACATTGCGTAAATTATGCAGGCCCTGGCTTTTCATCAACGAGCAGGCTATCACACTTCTGTAGCCACTGCCACAGTGAATGTATAAATTTTGATTTTCTTCAAAACCCGCTATTAATGCAAGGTCCATCATATCATTTAAAGGGAGGTTGATAGCACCTTTTACATGGCCATCAGCAAATTCAGCTTCCCGTCTTACATCCACTACCTGCAAATTTGGATCGTGAGGGATATCCATCGCCAGTTCATCCGATTCAACATCAATGATCATATCTGTTCTTTCGCCTGCATTTTGCCAGGCTTCAAAACCTCCGCCAAGATAGCCTTCTATTTTGCTAAAGCCAACCCTGGCCAGGCGGACAACTGTCTCTTCTTCTTTTCCTGGTTCAGCTATTAAAAGCATCGGCGTAGTAAAAGATAAAATGCTGCCTGCCCATTCTGCAAAGCGGCCTTCCAACCCTATGAATATACTGCCTGGTACAAAACCCAGGGTAAATATATCCGCTGGTCTCGTATCCAAAATGGTTATATCTCCTTTCACCCGGACTTTAAATTCTTTGACGCTCAAGGGTGTAAGTGCCCTCAATTTTACCAGGTCAAGACTGTCATATCCTTCCTGGTTAATTTTTGCATTTACTGAAAAATATTTAGGAGCATCACCAAGGCCTTCTGTAACGGCCTTGATAAATGATTCTTTTGACTGTGGTTGTAAGGCATAATTATTCTGCTTTTCTTCACCGATGGTGCTAAAAGTATTAGGCCCCATATTTTTTCCACAACTACTGCCTGCCCCATGCGCCGGGTAAACCAGGATATCATCTGATAAAGGCAATATTTTATGTTGAATGGTATTATACATTATGCCCGCGAGTTCTTCCTTACTCATATTGCCACTGCTAAGGTCAGGGCGGCCGACATCGCCAACAAACAAAGTATCGCCCGTAAAAATAGCGTTGCTTTTACTGTTTTCATCTTTTAATAAATAGCAACTGCTTTCAATAGTATGGCCGGGTGTATGCAACACTTGTATGCTGATCTTCCCCAACTTAAAACTTTCACCATCCTTTGCAAGATGAACCGGGAAGTCTGTCTTTGTCTCAGGTCCGAAAATAATTGGAGCGCCGGTCTCTTTGCTTAGGTCGAGATGGCCACTCACAAAATCTGCGTGAAAATGTGTTTCAAAAATATATTTTATGGTCGTATTTCTTTCTTTGGCCAGCGCTATATATTCTTCGATATCCCTTAACGGATCTACTATTGCAGCCTCACCATCGCTTTCTATATAATAGGCAGCTTCGCTAAGACAGTTGGTATATAATTGTTGTATGTACATGCTTAAATTTTATAACGGCAAAGATAAAAAACAAAAAGCGGATGTTACTACAACATCCGCTTTCAACTAAAAATTTCGGTTTCCTAAGCAACTAACTCATTGACAAAATTGCTTATCTCATCAATTCTTTTATGATTGATGATATAAAAAATAAACTTACCATCACGTTGGGTGGTCACAATACCGGCCTTTCTTAAAATTGCCAAATGTTGTGACGCTACGGATTGCTCCAGTTTAAGCCTTACATAAATCTCTGTAACGGTAATTTTCTTTTCGTCCTCAATTAGTTTTAATAACTGTTGACGCAATTTGTGATTAAGCGCCCTTAAAATTAAAGCTGCTTTTTTAACATTGTAGTAATCAATTTTGATCGTGCCCATTTTTGTAGAGTGTTGCAAACTTACGTCTTGCCTCTTTGTGGCGATGTCATTTGTCATAGATATTTAATTTTATTTGTGCCTTGCAAAGATACAAACGAATTTATATACAAGAAAATTGTAATTGCACAAATTTTTTCGATAAACAGTCAGAATAGCTGTACTAAATTTTTTTGGGGCCGCTGAAAAACTCTTTTAAATAAAGTGGTTCAGTGTAGGCCAGGTCGGCAAAATCCTGCTGCTTATATTTTTTATAAGCTAATTTACTCATTGCCAATGAATTGGTTGAAGCGGCAATAAACGCCGCATTTTCATGCCTGCAAATAAGCTCCCATTTTTTTGCGCCATTTCCAAAAAAAAGTATTTTATTTTTTAACAAGCTATTGGCTAAGAAGTTTTCATCCAGTATGATGGCAGCGGGGCTGCTTACGGGTTCCAGGTGCTTATCATACAATGCAGTAAACACTTCCATGCGCCTGGCATCAATCATCGGGCAAAATAAAACTGACGAAGAAAGGACGTCATTGTGCGTTTCTAAAATTGCGGCATACGCCATTATTTCCAGCGTTCCTATGGTGATCAGGGGTTTGTTCAATGCATAACATAAGCCTTTTGCGCTGGCCATTCCAACACGCAAACCTGTGTAAGAACCCGGTCCGGCGGAGATCGCTATTGCAGCTAACTCCTGTATTGAAACCGATGCATTTTTCAACAGGGATTGTATAGCGGGCTGTAAAAAACCAGCTTGTTTATTTTGTTCATTGTTGGATAATTGCGCTATTATCCCGCCATTTTTCGAAATACTAATATTGGCTTCGTCTATTGCGGTATCTATGTTTAAAATTACACTCATGCGTTCGCTGCTTCTTTTAGCAAAGTTGCTGGTAAATATCTTTTGTCATGCATGCTTAGCTTCTCTAAAAGTGAACAGACCCTGTTTGGGCCGATTAAAGATGCCCATTCAAACGGTCCGTACGGATAATTCGTTCCAAGTTTCATAGCGGTATCAATTTCTTCTTTGGTGCTTATTTTATCCTCCAAAGCAAAATAAGCCTCATTTATGATCATCGCAATTATCCTGGCGGAAATAAAACCTGGTTCATCCGGTACGACTATTATCTTTTTGCCCAGGGCTGCAAATATAGGCTCCACATGTTCATTTAAGAGGCCGGAAATTTCCCATGTCTCCCGGGATAAAAAACTATTCCACCCGTTGATACGAAAAATGTTTCCTGGTGCGTGAATCTCTTTTAACGTAACACTAACCGAATTTATAAAAATTGGTACAGACGATATGTTGAAATTAAACTGCTCACTTTCCTGTAAAAAGAGACAAGCTTCAACAACCGGCGGGATATTTTCCAAAGAAAATATCCTTAAAAAATCAGCATGAACAAGCCCGGTATTGATTTCTTTCCATTGCTCATCATTTGCCAAAACAGCAATTTCCATTGGACGATTTTTTACAAAAATAGGTGGTTGATAAAAGATATATTTGCATTTCCTTAAAAGAAAGAATACAATGAGCAAGCAAATCATCCAGACTGTCAATGCGCCCGCGCCTATTGGGCCTTACAACCAGGCTGTGAAAACGGGTAACCTATTATTTATATCCGGGCAGGTGGCGATAAGGCCCGGTACCAACGAATTTGCCAACGCAGATATCATCGAGGAAACACACCAGGTCATGCAAAATTTAAAGTCGATTTTATCTGAGGCTGGTATGGATTTCAGTAATGTGGTTAAAACAACCATTTTTTTAAGCGATATGGAACTGTTCGGAGAAGTGAACGCGATCTATGCCAAATATTTTGAAAGCGATTTCCCGGCCCGTGAAACAGTTGCCGTAAAAGGATTGCCAAAGAATGCGCGTGTTGAGATAAGTGTTATTGCCGCCAATGATAAATAATTTTGCGGTGATAAATAGTAGGATTGCTGCTGCCTTCAGTCTACCTTCATCTTTGACGGTTTCGATCACAGAACTCTATAGCAGTTATTAATACTTCATATCCAGGAAGGAGTAAAATTATCGATGCATTTATGACGCTTCCTTCATAACGGTATCCGGGATCGAAAGCGCTATTAATTACCCCATTTCAACTAATTATATGAGCGAGCAAAAACCACTTGTAATTATAACGGCGAAAGCACATGATGTTTTAACAACAACTTTGCAGCAAAAAGGATTTGAAGTACTTTACCTGCCACAGGTCACTTATGATGAATTGTTTAATTTAGTCCAGGATGCGCACGGGCTCATAGTAACGACCCGGATCAAAATTGATCAGCCTATGATAGATAAGGCAGCCGGCCTGAAATGGATCGGGCGACTGGGCAGCGGGATGGAACTGATAGATACCGTTTATGCAAATAGCAAGGGCATTCAGTGCGAAAGCAGCCCGGAAGGAAACCGGAACGCGGTGAGTGAGCATGTACTTGGCCTGGCGCTGAACCTGCTAAATAATATCAGCCAGAGTTTTGATGAAGTAAGGCAGGGCAAATGGATCCGCGATCCTAACCGGGGGTCCGAACTTAGCGGAAAAACGGTAGGTATTATTGGTTTTGGAAATGCAGGCAGCTCTTTTGCAAAACTGCTTTCGTCTTTCGATGTAACCGTATTGGCTTACGATAAATACAAATTTGGTTTTGCAAAAGGATATATCAAAGAGGCCAGCTTTGAACAGGTATGCCGCTATTCGGATGTGATCAGTTTTCACGTACCGCTCACAGAAGAGACCAGGTATATGGCAAATGAGTCGTTTTTTGACAGCCTGCCTCAAAAGCCAGTTTTCATCAATGCCTGCAGGGGCGGAGTAACTAATACCAACGCGTTGATCGAGGCATTGAAACAGGAAAAGATTGCAGGCGCTGGCCTGGATGTACTTGAAAATGAAAAGTTAACGAGCCTGACGGCCTTGCAGCAGGAGCAATTGAATTTTTTGACAACACACCCTAAAGTAATAATCACGCCCCATATTGCAGGGTACAGTCATGAGGCATTTTATAAAATGAGCACGGTAATCCTGGAAAAGTTGGGTATTTAAATTTTTGTTTATATTTGCGATATATACAACGCCTTAGGCACTATCCTAAGGCGTTGTATTTTTTTTCTCTTTACAATAAAAAGAAGTGTTATGAGTGAAACGAATTATGTAAAAAAAGAAACATTCGAACAAATGAGGGTTGAGCTGCACCAGATGAAAAGTGTGGATCGCCCCGCTGCAAGCAGGGCGATTGCAGAAGCACGCGAAAAAGGTGACCTTAAGGAAAATGCTGAATATGACGCCGCCAAAGAAGCACAAGGAATGCTGGAAGCAAAGATTAAATATTTGGAAGGAGTTATTGCTACTGCCCGCATTTTGGATGAAACGAATATAGATACCACTAAAGTGTCTATTTTGACCAAAGTAACGGTGACGAATATGGGAACGAAAAAGAAAGCCACTTACCAGATCGTTTCCGAAAAAGAAGCCGACCTTAAATTAGGCAAGATATCTGTAACCTCTCCCATTGGAAAAGGCTTGCTGGGCAAGGTTATTGGTGATGTTACCGAAGTACAGGTGCCTGCCGGCGTGTTGAAATTTAAGGTTGAAAATATTACATTGTAACAGATACACACAAAATTTTTTTGCCCATCCGCTACTAACGGGTGGGTTTTTTATTTTGTATTTTTATATCAAAATCCCTAATATGACCATCTTTTCAAAAATAATTGCCGGCCAGATACCATCCTGCAAAATTGCAGAGAATGATAAATTCTTTGCCTTCCTGGACATATCCCCGATGGTAAAGGGGCATGTATTGGTAGTGCCTAAAATAGAAACAGATAAATTTTTTGAACTTCCCGACGATTACCTGGCAGAATTATTTTTGTTTGCCAGGCCAATCGCCCAGGCGATCGAGCGGTCATTTGACTGTAACAGGTGCGGGATCACAGTAATGGGGCTGGAGGTGCCGCATGCCCATGTCCATTTGGTTCCGATCAATTCGGCCGACGATTTAAATTTCACCCGGGATAAATTAAAATTGTCCCCCGATGAACTGAAAGAAGTGCAGCAAAAGATCCTTGAATATTTAGTAAGCTGAGAGGTGTAAGAATAAGTGTACGGCGTAAGGTTGAAGGTAGGATGAAAGTGAAGGTACAAACCTGCGAAAGGCATTGCCTTACACCTTTACTCCCTACTTCTTCAGTCTTTCCGGGTTCTTTTTTAAAAAATCATCCCAACCATTTACTTTAGTTCCAACGGAAGCAAGCAGCGTGTTTTCCTGGAAATAATGGCAAACGGCAACTGCCAGCGCATCAGAAGCATCGAAAGATTTGGGGTCATCCTTAAAATTCAGCAGCCTTTGCAGCATTTTTAGCACCTGCTCTTTGCTTGCATTACCATTACCGGTAATAGATTGCTTAACTTTTTTGGGCGAATATTCAGTCACATCAAGTCCGTGCCGCATGGCCGCTGCAATGGCGACGCCCTGGGCACGGCCAAGTTTTAGCATGCTTTGTACATTTTTGCCAAAAAAAGGCGCTTCAATAGCAAACACGTCCGGCTTGTATTTAATGATCAGCCCACTGACCGTATTATAAATTAATTGTAGTTTTCTGTACGGGTCTTCTACTTTTCCTGGTTTCAGCACATCCATTTCAAGCAGCTTTATCGTATTCCCGTTTATCTGTAAAAGGCCATAACCCATAACCACGGTGCCGGGATCAATACCCAGGATTATTTTTGATTTCTTTTGCAATGTACACTTGTTGAGTAATGATAAACTGATTATTTAAACTATAATTGTATTTGAAACCAACGTTGAAAGCAGTGTAACTATACCAGTAACTTTGCAACCGGGTCAATACCCCGCCCGGCCAGTTGATGAAAGGCGTAGTAGGAGACAAAAGTAATGAAACATAATCTTTCCCCTTGTCCCGGCAGGGAGCCGGGACAAAATAAACGAACGCTTGAATAAAAGTATTAAAATATTCATCAACTATTTTTTTGGCCCTGTGTTATTCCTGGTTATTTCCTGGAGCTTGTACAAACAAATAAGCAATCAACCGGATCTTTCAAAAAGATGGCTGCAGATCAGCAATGGCTGGAAGAACTGGAAATTTTGGCTGGTGATTTTATTGATGCTGGTGAACTGGGGCATTGAATCAAGAAAATGGCAGATTCTGATAGGCCATGTGCAAAAATTTTCTTTTACCAGGGCATTCAAATCGGTACTGTCAGGCTGCAGTGTAACAATGCTGACCCCCAATCGTATAGGAGAATATGGCGGTAGGATCATATATGTGGAAGAGGAGAACAGGATCAAAGCAATTTCTCTGAGCCTCGTTGGGAGCATCAGCCAGTTGTTGGTTACCATGGTGATGGGGAGCATCGGATTATTATATTTAAGGTACCTTTCACATAATAATAGCCGGGCGTATGCTGTTTTGCCGGAATTTTGGGGAGATGTATTAATATATTTGAGTATCGGGCTAACTGTTATACTTCTTTTATTTTATTTACGTTTAGGATGGTTGGTGCGGACGATGGAAAGGGTGCCATCTTTACAAAAAATAGTCAATCACATAAAGGTATTAGATGAGTTCAACGACAGGCACCTGGTCCAGATCCTTTTTTTATCCTTTGTACGGTACCTGGTATTTGTTCTGCAATATGTATTGATGCTGCAGGTCATGCAAATAGATATCCCGGTTTGGCTATGTTTTTGGCTGATGACCGCTTTTTACCTGGTGATGGCCGTAGCTCCATCCATCGGTTTTATCGAATTGCCGGTAAGGGTAAGTGCAAGCTGGGTAATTTTCAAGCTATATACCAGCAATGAATTGGGGGTGGGAACAGCTTCCCTGGGTATCTGGCTGATAAACCTTGTAATACCGGCTGTAATAGGGAGCTTATTGATTTTAAGTATTAAAATTCTAAAAGAAAGATGAATATAATTTTTAAAGCGGGTTTTTTATTGATCGCACTTTTGGGGTATGCGCGGCCGGGGAGCAAGCAAACAGACACTTTCTGCGGGATAAAAAATACTGCTTTTAAAGAAGGGGAATCAATCACCATGAAAGTTTTTTACAACTCACTTGGTATTTATATCGGCGCAGGTGAGGCAACGTTTACTTCATCCTTGTACACATTTAATGGCAAGACAGTCTATCATTGTGTTGGTGAGGGAAAATCATACTCATTTTTCGATAATTTTTTTAAAGTGAGGGACAGGTATGAAACGTATATCGATACATCCAGCATGCTGCCTTTAAAATTTGTCCGTAACGTAGATGAAGGCGGTTACAAAATTTATAACAATGTAACCTTTAACCATGGAGCCGGCACAGCAGTCAGCACCAACGGCGTATTTAAAACACCCAATTGTATCCAGGACGTGATAAGTGCCGTTTATTATGCGCGGAATATCAATTTTGATAATTACAAACCGGGCGACAAAATACCTTTCGATATGTTTTTAGATGATGAGGTATATCATTTATATATCAAGTATATCGGAAAGGAGAATGTAAAGACACGTTACGGGAAATTTAAGGCAATTAAATTTAAGCCCTTGCTCATCAAGGGGACAATATTTGACGGCGGAGAAAAAATGACCGCCTGGATCAGTGACGATCCTAATCATGTAATACTTCGCGTAGAGAGCCCGATAGCTGTTGGTAATATCAAGGTAGATATGTTCGGCTACAAAAACCTGCGTTATCCGTTGACTTCCCTGATTAGTATGAGGTAAGGAGGAAGGTAGAAGGTGAAGGGTTTGGGGCTTGTTTGTTAACCCAAATCACTTATTTTAAACATATCTTTTTCCCGTATGCCCTTTTCAGTTGATTTCAGGGTGCAACATTCATTCAAGGGATCATGTTCAAAAAACAAGGTGTAATTTTTTTCAAGCGCCTCTGCCAGGAACATCTTTTTCTCTTTTAACGTGGTCAGGGGGAACATATCGTAGGCCATCACATAAGGTAAGGGAATATGTGCCACCGATGGTAACAGGTCAGCCATAAATACGACCGTTTTCTCTTTGCAGGCGATCACGGGCAGCATCATCGCGTCTGTATGACCATTAACAAAAATAAAAGACAATTCGGGAAGGATGCCTGAAGGGGCCGCAATAAGCGTGGTGTCATCCCCGTTACCGGCGGCAGGAGTATCAACCATTTTCAACTGACCACTCTCTTTAATTGGCAAAATATTCTCTTTTAAAAAACTTGCTTTTTCCCGGTCGTTGGGGTTTGTGGCCCAGTTCCAGTGCTGTTCATTGCTCCAGTATGTTGCATACTTAAACGCCGGCAGCAGTTTATCGCCCACCCGTACTATGCTGCCGCCACAATGATCAAAATGGAGATGGGTCAATATTACATCCGTGATATCATCTTTTGTAAAGCCATATTTTTCAAGTGATTTGTTTAACTCATCCTCTCCGTGCAAATAATAATGGCCAAAAAATTTCGCATCCTGTTTATCCCCCATTCCATTATCGATCAGGATCAATCTATTACCTTCCTGTATAAGTAAGGACCGCAGGGCCCAGCTGCACATGTTATTTTCGTCTGCAGGATTTAATTTATTCCAGATGCTTTTCGGCACTACGCCAAACATGGCCCCGCCGTCCAGTTTAAAATGCCCGCTATTGATGGAATATAGATTCATGATGTAAATTATGTGTTACTCAATTGCTGCTGTTTTTTCAAGGCAAAATAAAGGAACAGCAGTCCCGTGGCAAAAAATGCGATCAGGGATAAGATGGAATATTTCATACTTAATATTTCACCAATGTATCCAAAGCTAAATATGCCGATCACGATGGCCAGCTTTTCTGTAAGGTCATAATAAGTAAAATAGGAAGCGGTATCTTTTGTTTCGGGCATGAACTTGGAATAAGTGGAACGGCTAAGCGACTGGATGCCGCCCATCACCAGGCCAACGGCGACAGCTAACAAATAAAACCTATATTCGATGGGTGTTTGCTTTGGTTCCAGTTCTTTCTCCAATGTCGATAATTCGGTGTCGATACGGTTACCGGTAACCACGTCATTGGCTTCTTTAGCGGTGGCTTTTTCATTTTTCAACTCTTTGATCTTGTCATGAAATGGCTTTAAAGGTTCTGCGAGGTTGGCGGTACTAAAGGCAGAGAAGCAGATCACGATCCAGAAAAATACAACGCCCATTAACACTTTAATGTTACCAAATTTAGCGGATAACCTGCTCATCAGGAGTGCGCCCGGTATGGCAACCAATTGTATTACTACGACTGTTATGATCAATTTTGTATCTGGTAGTTGCAGGAGTTTACTTCCGAATAAAGTTGCGGCAAGCATAACAGTTTGCACGCCCATGCTATAAAAGAAAAAGCCACGCAGGAACCTTTTTAATACCGGCATTCCTTTTATTTCATTGTACACTTTTTTTACTTCTAAAAAACCATCTTTAAATATATTACCCTTGTTCTTTCCCACAGGTGCCTTTGATTGCGGCAGACGGGCAAAAGTTACCTGGGCAAATCCTACCCACCAGATGCCTACGAGTAAAAAGGTGATCCTTGTTGCCTGGCCCGTATCTTCCGGCATCATTACTACCAGGGCAAACCCGATCAACTGCATGATCACACTACCGATGTAGCCAAACGAAAATCCCCTGGCACTTATCCTGTCCTGGTCCTTTTCTGCTGCTATTTCAGGCAGGTAAGCGTTGTAAAAAACAAGGCTTCCTACATAGCCCATCGCTGCCATAATAAACGCCAGGATACCGAGCCATAAATGCTCAGCATCTTTAAAAAAGAATAATAGCAGGCAACCCGTGGCACCCAGATAACAGAAGAATTTCATGAAATTCTTCTTGTTGCCCCTGGTATCAGCGATAGAAGTAAGGATAGGGTAAGATAAAGCGATCAACAGGTAAGCCACAGCTAAACAATAATCGTATAGAGAGGCATTGATAAATTTCTTGCCCAAAAAAGTTACCGTGTCATGTTGCTTTTCATCCCGGGCAACCGCAGCAAAATAAATGGGAAAAAAAGTGGTGGTGATTACCAGGTTATAAACAGAGTTGGCCCAGTCGTACATCGCCCATCCGTTAATTACTTTTTTAGAAGCGGTCTGCATGTGGAAGTATAATTATTGGGTAAAATAAATTTCTTCGGGCAGATGAAATTAAACAAATTATCAATTAAAAATAATTCATTTTAATATTGACGGAAGGACGGTGGGCGGCCGTTACCAGGATTTACCGGCGGGCAAAGAATAGAAGTTTGCTATTGTTATTATTTAATAACTCCCTGCCAGATAAGAATCAACATTATGATACCTGCAATAATGCGGTACGCGCCCCAGATGCGAAAACCATATTTTTTTAAAAAGCCGATAAAGAATTTAATAGCCAGCATCGCTACAATAAAAGCCACAACATTGCCAACGGCGAGCTGTTTGATCTCGTCTGAAGAGAAGCCACCCGATAATTTATAATGCTTGTAAAGTTTATAAACGGTGGCAGCCATCATAGTAGGGACCGCCAGGAAGAAGGAAAATTCTGCTGCCGCACTACGCGTTAGTTTTTGCTGCATGCCACCAATAATGGATGCTGCACTCCTGCTCACTCCAGGTATCATTGCCACGCATTGCCATACCCCAATAATAACAGCTTCTTTAAAACCAACTTGTTTTTCTGATTTTATGACAGGGTTTTTAAAAACACCATCGATGAATAACAATACAATACCACCGACTAACAGTGAAATCGAAACAGTAAGCGCACTTTCAAGCAAAGCATCAATACGGTCAGAAAGTAAAAAGCCAAAAAGCAATGCGGGGATAACGGCAGCGATTAATTTAAAATAAAACTGCCAGTTTGTAAAGTCGAAAAATTTCTTCCAGTACAATACAACAACGGCCAGGATGGCGCCTAACTGGATGGCGACAGTAAATACTTTTGTAAAATCCGTTTCCGTAATGCTTAACAATTTTTCAGCGATGATCATATGCCCGGTAGAGGAAACAGGCAAAAATTCTGTAAGGCCCTCAACGATGGCAATGATGATGGATTGAAGAGTGGTCATTGTAAAAATAAGTGTATTAAATAGTAATGGTATTTATTGTAAAAGCTATGCAAAGTAAGCCAGATAAATTGAGAAAGAATTTAGCTTAACTAAACAGGTGTATTTTCCAGGTATCCCATCAAATAGAAAATGCGATATTAGAAAACATCGCATTTAATTTATCATTTCAGCAAGGATATCCCGTTCGCGGTATATCCATTGTCTAATTTTTATTCTGGTCCCAGGTTTGTTCTTAATTACTAACTTCTTTTGGCTTTCTCATGATCGCAAATATTTCGATTATAAAACCTGCGATGATCAGTATGGGCGCAATTGTTATCCTTGTAGTGCTGTAAACTTCATTGTCGTCAAATACTTTAGGGTCGCTGCTTTTGCCACCTGCCATTAAAAAAAATCCGATCGTTAATACGATCAAACCTGCCAGCATCATCATATAATTCTCTTTGTTAAATAAGGATTTCGGTACGATTTGTTTTTTATCAATGCTCATTTTAGTATAGTTTAAAGTACAAATAAAAGTAATAATTTTCAATTTGGCGTGGTTTTTCCCGCCAGGGGTTGCCAACCTTTTGCAAGCTGCTTGTGCTTAATAAAGGTCATCCAGCTTCATCTGCAAATATTTTAACACCGACCGGTGGGTGCTGATCAACGAAATCGTAATTCCCAATACCAGTATGCCGGCTATGATCAATACCATGTTTTTTACATCTCTTAATAACCGTAGCCAGGGGATGAAATTTTCCACCAGCAAAATAAAGCCGAATACGGCAATGATGGCAATGACCGCAGCAACCAGGCCATTGATAATGGCCCTCATATCGAGCGGTTTTGCAATAAATCCCCGCGTAGCGCCTACCATTTGCATCGTCTTTATTAAAAAACGGTTGCTGTACATGGCGAGCCTGATGGTATTATCGATCGATACGATTACTATAATTGATAAGATGATCGCAAACACCAATATTCCCGCAGCAATATATTTAGTGTAAGAACTCACATAGCCAACAGTCTCTTTCGGGTATTGAAATTCAGACATGATGCCCGTATAGTTAGATTCAAGGTAGTTACTCAAAATGCTTAAACTGTCCTTGTCCATATAATCGGCCTTTACATAAAAATCGATGCTTTCAGGCAGGGGATTATTAGTAATAAATTTTCTCCAGGAGCTGTCATTTTCGGCGTTCCATTTTTGGACCGCCTTTTCCTTACTAACAAATTCGGCCGTTTTTACATATGGAAGCGATGCGATATATCTCTGCAGTGAGTCTATTTGTTTCTTTGCCGCAGAAGGCATCAGCCAGGCATGCACCTGGATATTTTCCCTGAACATTTCTCCTGATTTTTTCAGGTTCAGGAACAGCCATCCAACAATACCAAAGAGAAATAATACCAGCGCCACACCTATTATTGCATATCCATAAGACGGTTTGCTGCGTTTGGATGATGCTGATTTTCCGAATTGAGCCATGGGTTAATTAAATTTTTATTCTTTGCCTAAAAAATATTTACACAAAGTTAATTAGTTGATCCGTGGTTTACATTGTTTCAAAATTCAATAAACCGAAGGGGCAAAAGTAAAGGATTTTAGCTGCTTTACTGTACTTTTGCCCACTACAAACGATCGCCCGTCAAATATATTTTTATTGAAGTAAACAACAAAGCGGAGGATAGGGTAAAATAACTTTTCTTTCACAATTGAAGATTGGGCAAACAGGTGAAAGGTAAAGGGTGGAAGGATAAAGTAGTATTGCGTCAATAGCCGTTCAGGTAAACCCTGGCTGAAGTAGATCACTTGAATTGGCGTGGGTTTATAATCATCATCAATTACAATAGTCAACGATCAATGGAATACGATTTTAGAAAAATAGAGCAGGAATGGCAGGAAAAGTGGAAAGCAAACAAGACATACAAAGTGTCGAATGATGCCGCAAAACCTAAATACTATGTACTGGATATGTTTCCCTACCCGAGTGGTGCAGGGCTTCATGTTGGCCATCCATTGGGTTATATTGCCAGCGATATTTATAGCCGCTATAAAAGGTTGAAGGGGTTTAATGTACTTCACCCGATGGGTTATGATAGCTTCGGGCTACCTGCCGAGCAGTATGCACTGGAAACCGGCCAACACCCTGCGGTGACCACAGAAAATAACATTGCCACATTCCGGAGCCAGCTGGACAAAATAGGTTTTAGCTATGATTGGGACAGGCAAGTAAGAACCAGTGATCCCAATTATTACAAATGGACGCAATGGATATTCCTGCAAATTTTCGATAGCTGGTACAATCGGATTACCAGCAAAGCAGCACGTATTGACGAGCTATTAAGAATTTTCGAAACGGAAGGAAATATAAATCATATATCTCCGGGGGATAAAGCCTTTCAGTTCACTGCGGATGAATGGGAGGATTTTGATGAAAAAAGACAGCAGGAAATACTGATGGACTATCGCCTGGCATTTAGTTCTTACGGCGAAGTAAACTGGTGTGAAGCATTGGGAACTGTATTGGCCAATGATGAAGTGGTAAATGGTGTAAGCGAACGCGGCGGCTACCCGGTAGAAAAAAAGAAAATGCGTCAATGGTACCTGCGCATCACTGATTATGCGGACCGTTTACTGGAGGGGCTGGACCGTATTGACTTCAGTGATGCCATGAAGGAAATGCAGAAGAACTGGATAGGCAAGAGCCAGGGCGCTGAAATGGATTTTGCGGTCAAAGATCACGATCAGCCTTTAAGAGTTTATACAACCAGGCCGGATACAATTTTTGGCGTCGATTTTATGGTAGTTGCGCCGGAGCATGAACTGGTAAGCGGGATAACTTCTTTTGATCAAAAAGCTGCAATAGAAAACTACTTGACTTATGTAAAAAGTCGAAGCGAGCGGGAACGCTTAGCCGAAGTAAAACAGATCACGGGTTGCTTTACGGGGGCTTATGCCATTAACCCTTTTGATGGCAAAGAAATTCCGATCTGGATAGCTGAATATGTATTGGCGGGTTATGGAACGGGGGCAATTATGGCGGTGCCTTGTGGCGACCAGCGTGATTTTTTATTTGCAAAACATTTCAATATACCAATCACCAATATCATTGGCGATCATTTTAACGGTGAAGCGGCCAATGCCACAAAGGAAGCCATTTTGCAAAACTCAGGTTTTTTAAATGGCCTGTTGATGAAGGATGCGATTGGTGTGGCGGTCAATAGAATTGAGGAGCTGGGTATTGGAAAAAGAAAAGTGAATTACCGCATGAGAGATGCTGGTTTTAGTCGCCAGCGTTACTGGGGCGAACCGTTCCCGATCGTATGGAGCGATGGCATTGCGATCCCATTGGATGCAGCTGAATTACCGTTGGAACTACCGCATGTAGATAAGTACGGCCCGGGTCCAAATGGCGAAGGGCCGCTGGCTAATATTGGGGATTGGGTAAACCTGGACCTCACTCCTAACCCCTCCACAAAAGAGAGGGGAACTTTACCCTATGAAAGTGAAGAACTTAACTCTACTGTAACAGTGGCCGGTGAGCAAGGTATTGAACCTGGTTATTTTAATAGTTCTTCAAACGAATGGAGAAATACGTTGTCTTTTGCAAAAGAAAATCGTAAGGGTCAGACGGAAGAAGAAAGTATTATCTGGCAGGAAATAAGGAACAGAAAAATCGATGGGTTTAAATTTAGAAGGCAGCACCCGATTGCTGGATATATTCCCGATTTTGTGTGCCTCGAGAAAAAGCTGATCATCGAAATAGACGGTGAATACCACAATGGGGAAGATCAAAAGAGATTTGATACAGCAAGACAAAACTGGTTAAAAGAAAATGGTTTTGAAATGTTACGTTTTACAAACGAGCAGGTAAACGGGCATTTAAAAGAAGTAATAAGAGATATAGCCGAGAAATTAAATGAAAAGAAGCCTGAATTAAAAGAGGCCACTGTTTCGGAAAATGAAAAGAGACAACCATTAGCTGGGTCGGGCTCCCCTCTCTTTTGGAGAGGGGCTGGGGGTGAGGTCAAACGAGAAACCAGCACTATGCCCGGTTACGCAGGCTCCAGCTGGTATTTCCTGCGCTATATGGATCCCGGTAACAGCCAAACTTTCTGCGACAGGAAAGCAAGTGATTATTGGGGACAGGTAGATATTTATATAGGAGGAACCGAGCATGCGGTAGGGCATTTATTGTATAGCCGCTTATGGACAAAAATATTATTTGATTTAGGATATATCGGGCATGATGAACCTTTTAAAAAATTAGTAAACCAGGGAATGATACAGGGGAGTAGCAGGTTTGTTTATCGGGTTGTTATTAAAAATCTAATGAATGAAGTTTATGAATTAAAGCAACATCCGATACTTGTTTCATTGACTTACTACAACAATTTCAAAAATGGTAGTTTGACTTTTAAAAATATCCAGGATTTAATAAATAAGAATTCCTTAAAGACTCAATTTGGAATTGACAGATTACCAAATAATTATAATATTGACATTGTTCCCAAACATGTAAATGTAAATATTGTGGATGGGTTTGAACTAAATATAAATGACTTTAGAAAGGATATTTTTAATAAAGAATTTAAAGATGCCGTATTTATTCTGGAAGATGGGACAGTTTCTTTTCCGGAAGATAATTCAGCCGAAATTAATAGCAAATACATCTGTGGTTCCGAAGTTGAAAAAATGTCCAAATCAAAATACAACACGGTCAACCCTGATGAACTGGTAGAAAAATATGGCGCTGATACTTTTCGCATGTACGAAATGTTCCTTGGCCCGGTTGAGCAAAGCAAGCCCTGGGATACAAAAGGAATCGAAGGAGTACATCGTTTTTTAAGGAAGTTATGGCGCTTGTTTTATGATGATATGAAGGGGAATGTCTGGACAAATGATAAAGCCACTGATGCAGAATTAAAAGTACTGCACCGCACCATCAAAAAAATAGATGAGGATACAGAACGCTTTAGTTTCAATACTGCCGTAAGCACTTTTATGATCTGCGTAAACGAATTGGCTGATTTGAAATGTCATAAGAAAGAGATACTGGAGCCGTTATTATTTTTATTGTCACCTTATGCACCACATATCAGTGCGGAGCTTTGTAGTTTAATAGGGACCGCTGTTTCACCTATCGGGGAAGATGCAACCAATTCCGTTTATCCTGTTTTTAATCCGGCTTTGCTGGTTGAAAGCTCCAAAGAATACCCGGTTTCGATCAATGGCAAAGTGCGCACCAATATTAATATTGCCCTGGATATAACACAGGCTGATGTCGAGCAGATCATTTTGCAAAACGACGTCGTACAAAAATGGCTGGAAGGAAAAGCTCCCAAGCGGATCATTTATGTAAAAAATAAAATGGTGAACGTGGTGATATAGATAGTCTTGTTGAAATGTAGTTTTAGGATTGCTTTAAAAACTGTTCTCTTTCCCTGTTCCATCAGCACTCTCTTAGCAAACCTCGCAGGTTTTTAAAACCTGTGAGGTTTTGGATACCAGCCTTTAATTATTCACAGGGAAATCACTACACTAATCATTCTATCGTGGCACGCCGCTGTTGCGTCTCCTGACCAACAGCTGTTATCCCATAACGATTATTTAAAATAGGGCAGATGGCTGCCAATAAAGATCTTTTATAATATCAAGCTAAGGTTGTTGGTCAGGAGACACAACAACGGCGTTCCGAATAGCTGCATGTTTTTTGGAAAGTGCCTATGATCATAATTGTATTACCCCGCTTGCTTTTTTACAAAAGGTACCTGCCTTATTTGTTTGTTTCGTAATTTCCAATCCTAAAATATTTTTAATGAAATTATTCCTGCTGGCATTTACCTGCTTTTGTATCTCCCCTTTTTTTCTGTCCGCTCAGGACAACGAAGCCTATTTTTTATCTAATCCTTGTCTGACTCCCGATGGGCAAACCGTTATCTTCAGCTATGAAGGCGACCTGTGGAAATCCGGCATAAAAGATGGCCAGGCTGTCAGGTTAACCGCCATGCAGGGCTATGAAACAAATCCACACGTATCCCCTGATGGGAAGTGGATTGCTTTCTCGGGCAGGCAGTATGGTAATGCGGATATTTTTGTAATGCCCGTAAATGGTGGTGACATTAAACAGGTTACCTGGCACTCTTCCAACGATGAAGTAAGCGGCTGGAGCTGGGATAGCCAATCTATTTATTTTACCAGCAGCCGTTTCGGACAGGCTGCCGGCTTTAAAGTAAGTGCCAATGGTGGCACCCCAAAAAGGGTGTTCGGGAATTATTTTTTCCAGTACGATCACAACCTGGCCGAGCATCCGTTAACAGGAGAGATATTTTTTAATGATACCTGGGAAAGCAGTTTCCAGGTGCAGCGCAAAAGATACCAGGGACCATTTAATCCCGACATTCAATCTTACAATCCAACCACTCACAAGTACCAGCGTTATACAACCTGGGAAGGCAAAGATTTCGGCGCCACCATCGATAAAAAGGGAAATGTTTATTTTATTTCCGATGAAGCCAATAATGAATATAATTTATACAGTATAGCCAATGGAAAAAAGACGGCGCTTACTACTTTCAGCTCCTCTATAAAAACCCCGGCGGTGAGTTCCAATGGCGAAAAAATAGTTTTTGAAAAGGACTACCAGTTATGGTTGTACGATGTAGCGACTAAAAAGCCCGACAAGCTTTCTATCCATATTTTCCGCAATAGTATCCTTACAAAAGAGAAAGACTATGACGTAAAAAGCAACATCTCTGCATTTGACATTTCACCCGATGCAAAAAAGATGGCTTTCATTTCAAGAGGCGAATTATTTGTAAGCGACATCGAAGGGAAATTTATACAAATCATCAACCGGGGCTCTGGTGAAAGAGTGCGGGAAGTAAAATGGCTGAGTGATAATAAGACATTACTATTTAACCAAACACTGGGCGGCTACACCAACTTTTACACGATCGGTGCCGATGGCAGTGCTGCTTTAAAACAGGTCACCACCGACCAACGAAACAACCGCGCCCTAATGATGAATAAAAAAAGAACAAGTGCAGTGTACCTGAGCGGCCGTGATGAAGTACGGTTACTGGATACAAAAAGTTGGGAAAATAAAACGGTTGTGAAAGACGAGATATGGGGCTTCCAGGGCAGCAACCCGGGATTTTCACCTGAAGGAGATTATGTAATCTTTACCGCTTACAGGAATTTTGAACAGGATGTTTTCGTTTACAATATCAAGGATAATAAAACCACTAACCTTACCAAAACAGCCATTACGGAAGTCAATCCTTTATGGTCGCCTGATGGGAAATATATTTACCTGGCATCCCAGCGGTTGAAACCCGGATACCCTTTCGGATTGCCGGATGCAAAAATATACCGCTTGCCGCTGGAACAATTGGATGAGCCCTACAGGATCGATAAATACAATGAACTGTTTAAAGAAGAAAAAAAAGATACTACGCAAAAAAAGGATACTACAAAAAAGAAGGATACAGCTAAAGTAATTGCGACTCCTGTTGTGATTGATACAGCCAGGTTAATGGAAAGGATGGAACTGATCGGCCCTTTAGCAGGCAGGCAGATGCTGTCATATGTTTATCAAAAAGGGGAAAAGACCAGTGTCTTATTTTCAAGTGATCACGGCGAGGGCCGCGACGCATTGTGGAAAACAGTCATTGAGCCTTTTGAACAAAATAAAACGGAGAAGATCGCGGGCATGGAAAGCACCGACGATTTTGATATAGTGGAAGTAAGCGATAAATTGTTTGTTTTATCCAAAGGCACTATTTCCAAGCTAAACCTGGAGGCGAATAAAACAGATCCGATCTCAATTAGCTATACTTTCCGTAGAAACCTTTCTGCCGAATTCGACCAGATGTTTTATGAAGCCTGGGCTCAATTGGAAGAAAATTATTATGACGAAAAATTTCACGGCCTTGAATGGGAAAAAACAAAGAACCATTATAAGCAGTTTCTTCCCTACCTGAATAACAGGGCCGATCTGCGCATCCTGCTCAATGATATGCTGGGCGAGTTAAATTCTTCTCACCAGGGATTCGGCACCTTCGGAGATGATGAAGCTATTGTCCTGACTAACCGCACCATGGAAACCGGCATCATTTTTAAAGAGCAGGAACCATACACGGTACAGAAGATCGTCAGGCGTTCTGTGGCAGAAAGAAAAGGCATTGATGTTAAGCCGGGTGATGTTTTGGTAAAAGTTAATGACGAGCAGGTTCAGCCGGGCAGGGACCGGAATTATTATTTTACCAAACCGTCGGTGGATAAAGAATTAAAAATGACCTTCAGCCGCAACGGTAAAGAATTTGACGTTAAGATCCATCCGCAGACGAGCCTCTATGGTAATCTGTACGATGAATGGATCGACGACAACCGGCAAAGGGTAAATGAAAAAAGTAAGGGCAGGATCGCCTATGGCTATATGAAAAATATGGGCCGTGGCGAGTTGGAGCATTTTATAACAGACATGACGCAGGAGCTTGGTAACAGGGACGCACTTATCTTCGACCTCAGGTACAATACCGGCGGTAACGTTCACGATGAAGTACTTAATTTTTTATCACAGCGTTCTTACCTGCAATGGAAATACCGGGAGGGGAAGCCGACGCCACAGCCAAATTTTGCGCCGAGCGATAAACCGATCATCCTGCTCACCAATGAGCAATCGCTGAGTGATGCGGAGATGACGGCAAACGGTTTTAAAGCATTGAAGCTGGGGAAGATCGTTGGTAACGAAACTTATCACTGGATCATTTTTACCAGTGGTGTATCGTTGGTGGATAATTCATCCGTCCGCATACCCGCCTGGGGCTGCTATACGTTGGATGGAAAGGACCTGGAGAAGACAGGCGTGCAACCGGATGTCAGGATCATCAATACATTTGAGGATAAATTGACTGGTAAAGATCCCCAGCTCGACAGGGCAATTGAAGAAATATTGAAACAATTGAAGTAGTTTTTATCAAACAAAAATAACTAACAGCTGTTTAGATGATAAAATTTGCGATATGGCAAAACCAACAATTGAATTGATAGCCGCTTTGCGGGGAACGGCCGAAAGGTTAAAGAATGGCGCGCACTATGCCTGGGGCCATCATGGAGCCTGCAATTGCGGCAACCTGGTGCAGGTAGTGACGGCTTTTACTGAAGCGGAAATTCTGCGGTACGCCCACACCGGTAGCGGCGAATGGACGGAAATGGCGGAAGAGTTTTGCCCGGTAACCAATGCACCACTGACATTGGTCATTACCCGCCTCGAAGAAATAGGCCTGACGCCGGTTGATATTCATAATATTGAATACCTGGCTGACAAAGAAGTACTGCGTAACCTCGCTGGTGGTTTTCGCTGGTTAAAACGTAACAGGCGCGAAGACGCGATCGCCTATTTCGAAGCCTTTGCCAACTTGTTGGAAGATAAATTATTACAATCCATCGATATAGAAATTGAGGATAGTTTTTCGGCTAAAACGTATGTGTTGCCCGAAAATAAATTAATGACTTCGGTTTTAATTTAAGCCATCGATTTAGATTGAGATAAGCCGGTTCTGATAACCGGCTTTTTTCTTAATGACAAACGGATAAGCATGATAAAACATAGATTTATCTTTGTGGCAAAATAAAAATACTGATGAAAAAGATATTCTTCGTTAAGGTATGCCTTGCTTTTTTGATCTGCGCGGATGCGCAACAAATTAAGGTCATGACTTTTAATATCCGGTTAAATACTTCCTCCGATAGCCTGAATGCGTGGCCGTTTCGCAAGGACAAACTGGCGTCAGAGATACTTTTTCACGAAGTGCAGTTGTTAGGGGTGCAGGAAGCGCTGCATGACCAGGTGCAGGACCTGCAAGACAGGTTGCCGCAGTTCAAATATATCGGGGTGGGCAGGGATGACGGAAAGGAAAAAGGAGAATACTCCGCAATTTTCTATGATACGAGTATATTCACTGTTTTAAAATCCGAAACATTTTGGTTATCGCAAACACCGCAGGTTGCGGGTAGCAAAGGCTGGGATGCTGCGATCACCCGGGTGGTAACATGGGCCAGGTTAAAAGACAAAAGATCAAAGAAGATATTCTACGCTTTCAATACTCATTTTGACCATATTGGCCAGGTAGCAAGAAAGGAAAGCGCCTTATTGGTGCTACAAAAAGTAAAGAATATTGCCGGCAATATACCAGTTGTATTTACGGGCGATTTTAATTCCAGGCCGTCTGATGAGCCTATCCGGGTAATTACCGACCTGGCAAACCCGGCAAGACTGACAGATTCCAAAGGCATATCGGTTGTACCACATTACGGTCCGACCGGAACTTTTAACGCCTTCCAGCCGAAGGAAAGAGATGATCAGCCAATTGACTATATTTTTATAAAAAATGGCTGGAAAGTATTAAAACATGCAACAATTTCTCAAAGTTGGGATGGACGTTTTGCTTCGGACCATTTTGCCGTATTGGCGGTATTGTTGTTGTAAAACAATTTTTGATATCGATGATGACCCAATGAACGCGTAATGAATTGGTGGTGATCCGTACTCATTACCAATTATACCATTCTCATTTAAGCATTATAAACTAAAGCCTACCTTCATTATATGATGACTGAAATAGAAAATGTATTAATTAAGAACCGCTCAGGGTTTCAGCAGGTAGTTAAATTCAACCCCGGCAAAGAAAAATTATTTCACTTTGATTTTAGCGCATCCAATAAAGAATTAACAGCTGCAGACATCGCAGATACACAAAGGTTTTCCCAATACATCGATCGGAAATTGGATAGCAACCACGCTAAATTTGGCATTGGTGGGTATAATGAAAACAGGGTTTTGTATAAAAGGAGCAGTCTTTTTGAACCGGCGGGTTTTTCCAAAGCTCCCCTGGTAGAAGAACCATTTGGGGTTAATGTATCTTCCCGCTCCATCCACCTCGGTATCGATATCTGGGGACCGGTGGCAACAGAAGTGTTTGTTCCCGTTGGAGGTATGGTTCACAGCTTTGCTTTTAATGATAATTTTGGTGATTATGGAGCCACTATTATTTTGCAGCATCAATTGGATACCATTGTGTTCCATACATTATACGGGCATGTTAGCCTCGTTGATATCGCACAATTGCACCAGGGGCAATACTTTAGCAGGGGAGCAGTAATTGCACATTTTGGCAAGCCGGCAGAAAATGGCTGGTGGCCGCCACATTTGCATTTCCAGGTTATTGGCGATATGGATCTGAAGGAAGGAGATTATCCAGGCGTTTGCGCAGAAGGGGAGCGTAAAAAATACCTGCAAAACTGTCCTGATCCTGATCTTATCTTAAACATGATGAAATACATGGCTGATTAGCGAAACCCTCCTTTATTGAGTGAAAAACTCGTATACTAATAAACAATTATATTCGTTTTTACCATATATATTCTCGTGAAAGTTGTAAAAAAACTACCTTTACACCGCAAATAAATCAGCATGGAAATTAAAACGGGCCCTCTCTTAAAAAGCATCAATGTCCCTGATGACCTGAAGAAAATAAACAAGGAGCAGTTATACCAGGTATGCGACGAATTGCGGCAATACATTATTGATGTCGTAAGCGTACATGGTGGACATTTTGCTGCAAGCCTGGGTGTAGTGGAACTGAGTGTGGCGCTTCATTATGTGTTCAACACCCCGTATGACCAGCTGGTATGGGATGTAGGCCACCAGGCATACGGTCATAAAATACTTACCGGAAGAAAAGACGCCTTTCCAACCAATAGAAAATACCATGGGCTGAGTGGCTTTCCAAACCGCAGCGAAAGTGAATATGATACATTCGGTGTGGGGCATTCCTCCACTTCTATCAGCGCCGCCCTCGGTATGGCTATGGCCAGTTATTATAAAGGCGAAAAAGACAGGCAGCACATAGCGGTGATTGGTGATGGCGCAATGACGGCCGGATTGGCATTTGAGGCAATGAACCACGCCGGTACCGCCAATAGTAATGTCATTATTGTATTGAATGACAACAACATGAGCATAGACCCAAATGTGGGTGCGCTGAAAGAATATTTAACCGACATTACCACTTCCCATACTTACAATGAATTGAGGGACAATGTATGGAAGGCACTGGGTAAATTACCGGTAGGAAAAAATTTCAGTCGCGAAATGGCGAGCAAGATGGAAGCCAGTCTTAAAGGAATGGTCAGTAAAAGCAGCAATCTTTTTGAAGCACTTCGCTTGCGTTATTTTGGCCCGATCGATGGCCATAATATCACCAAACTGGTAGACACACTGAATGATCTGAAGGATATCCCCGGGCCCAAGATATTGCACATCAAAACCGTCAAGGGAAAGGGTTATGCTTTAGCAGAAAAGGATCAAACCAAATGGCACGCACCCGGTTTATTCGATAAGATCACCGGTGAAATAGTAAAAAAGAAATTTGATATTCCCCAACCCCCTAAATACCAGGATGTTTTTGGACATACGATCATTGAACTGGCGGAACTAAATAAAACAATAATCGGCATAACCCCTGCCATGCCAAGTGGCTCATCTTTGAAATATATGATGGAAAAAATGCCGGACAGGGCATTCGATGTGGGCATCTGTGAACAACATGCGGTGACCTTAAGCGCCGGCCTTGCTACCCAGGGTCTGCGGGTATTTTGCAATATATATTCTTCTTTTATGCAAAGGGCGTATGACATGGTGATACATGATGTGGCCATTCAGAATTTACCAGTTGTTTTTTGCCTGGATAGGGCGGGCCTGGTCGGAGAAGATGGCCCTACGCACCATGGTTGTTATGATATCGCGTACATGCGTTGCATACCGAATATGATCATTAGCGCCCCAATGAATGAAAAGGAGTTGAGAAACCTCATGTACACGTCTCAACTGGAAACCACCAAAAATCCTTTTGTGATCCGTTACCCGCGTGGAGAAGGTACCATGCCGGAATGGAGGACTCCTTTTGAAGAGATACAAATTGGCAAAGGAAGAAAATTAAAAGATGGCCAGGAGGTGGCTATCTTATCTTTTGGCCACCCGGGTAACTTTGCCGCCGCCGCCATCAGGGATGTGAAGGCCGAAGGTATAAACCCGGCACATTACGATATGCGTTTTGTAAAGCCGATCGATAAAGAATTACTGCATGAAGTATTTGCAAAGTTCGACAAAATCATTACCGTCGAGGATGGAACGGTAGTAGGAGGTTTCGGTAGTGCAGTATTGGAATTTATGAATGAATATGGATACAAGGCAGATGTAAAAATCATGGGTATACCCGACCGTTTGGTTGAGCATGGTTCACCTAAAGAACTATACAAAGAGATCGGGCTGGATGCCGATTCTATTGCCGGCGTATTGAGGGGAATGATGAAAACTAAAGTAACTGTCAGCACTACCTTTCAATAGTTTGCTTAACATTGTCCGTCGTTGTTGGCTACCAAAAAATGTAAAATCGGGTTGATGAAAATTATTCAATAATTATAGTGCATACTCGCCCGGTATGCATTTTTATTTTTTTTAACAGTACGCGTAATATTTTTTTTGTGGAAGATGAAGGCCCCTGCATCTCAGCGCCATAATCAATTTTATGCGCCGGTTAAAAATCCTTTCCTTTTTGGCCGTACTGGCTGTGTTCATATTTGCTTTTTTTAAAAATAACAGGTACCCGGCCGCTGCTATTGATAGATTATCCGGAGCAGGTGATCATACAGTAACGCGTATGCGCAATGAGGCAACCGCCCGCCTGGAAAGATATGCCGGTGATGCAAAAGCTTACGTATTAAAACATGCTTTTAATAATCGCTATTGCTTTTTAATCGATATGAAAATGTCTTCGGGTAGCAGGCGTTTTTTTGTCTACGATTTAAAAAATGATTCTGTAGTGAAATCGGGACTGGTAACGCATGGCAGCGGCATCAATAACTTAAGTGATACCATGATTTTTTCTAACGAGTTGGGCGGCAACTGCAGTTCACCAGGTAAGTATAAGATCGGTAAACCGTATCATGGTAAATTCGGACTTGCTTACAAATTGTACGGACTCGATAAAACAAACAGCAATGCATTTAATCGGTTTGTGGTTTTACATTCCCACTCTTGTGTGCCTGACAATGAAGTCGCCCCGCAACAAATTTGTACGAGCTGGGGATGCCCAACCGTATCCCCGGAATTTCTAAATCAATTAAAGACATACATCGATCGATCCGATAAACCTGTCCTTCTGTGGATTTTTAAATAACTGATTGCTTCAGGTTAAATATTTTAGCAAAGGCTGCACGGTGAAATTGAATAAGAAACACTGCTCAACAGCAATTTTAGAAACTTGTCATCTCGTTATAATCAAGCGGAGTAGAAGTGTCTTCTTCCCTGTTCTCATTGTATTCGATGATAAAATTATTTCTTCCTTCTCCCATTATCAGCGCCATATATTTTTGTTGCACCAACTCCAGCAAACCTAAGAATAGAAAAATAGCATGGATGCGGTTCTCACAAACATCAAATATTTTCTCAAAAGACACTGTCTTTTCCTTTCTACAAGTGTCCAGCATAAATTCACGGCTTTCTTCCATAGTGTAGTTGTATTGCACCACGGTGTGTACCGGTTTGTTATTTCTTTCACGTAAGCGACCGACTACTTTTTCAAATGCTTTCATCAGCTTAAAAAGGGTAACCGCCTGTATCTCTGTTCCTTCCCCGAATTCTTCACCGATCTGGGAAAGTTCCTTGTGAAGGTTCCCGCGCCTGATCATCAGCATACGGATCTCTTCCAGTTCAGCCATCTTTAATGACGCTTCCTTAAATCTTTTATATTCCAGGATCTTACTGATCAGTTCCTGTCTTGGATCAATCTCATTGCCCTGGGCATCCACCTCTTTCCGCGGTATCAGCATCTTCGCCTTAATGCGCATCAGCGTACTGATAAATAAAATAAACTCACTGCTTAATTCTATATTCAGCTTTTCAGAATTATGAATAAAATCAAGAAAATCATTGGTGATTTTAGTGATCGGAATATTGTAGATATCCAGTTCATCCCGCTCAATGAAAAAAAGCAACAGGTCAAATGGCCCTTCAAATTCGTCCAGCTTTATCTGGTAAGTAGCGCTGTTCAATTTAATTTTTTTTGGTGATCATTAATTAGGGATCAGGGCCAATAAAAAGCCCCGAATATATCGGGGCAAATGTATAGAAAGTTATCAGCAAATTACCACTTGGCTGCAAAACCTACACCCAGTGTGGATAATAACTGTAAACCCAATGCATTGGCTGGTTTTTCAGGGTTTTTAACATCATCGTCATACAGCATATCCAGCGTATAACTCACCTGGATCCACTTATTGACCTTCATCCGTATCTGGTTCGTCCAAAAGAGGTCAATGTTCTTCGCCTTTTTAAGATAATTTGAATACAGGTCGATCTTGCTGTAGTAATTGATATTTTTCATAATATCTTTTTTAAACGAGGCGGTAACAAAGGCACCAAATTCACCGCGGTTCGGACTTGCAGGATTTACTCCATACAAAGTTGCCAGCGGCGTTTCAACATTGCCATTGAATACGCCGCCCTGTGAAGCATAACTGTAAGGACCGTTGGACGCGATCACCCATCTGGCAACAACAGGTGAACCGAACACACTGAACGCCGGACCAGGGTGCCAATCAATCCCCAAAGGCGCAACGGTTATATAAGCAGGCGCGAAAAATCCGGAATTTCTTCTTTTAGTTGTTGTGCCGAAATAGTCATACTGGTAGCCGCTTGCAAGCTGTGAACGAAATTGCAGCAGGGCAGCAATACTTATATTCTTCCAGTTTTTTGGTTCATAACCGTATTTAGATGTAAAATCTAACCGGTCATTTACTTTCCTCACGCCTAAAGTGCTGGTGTTAACCAGGGCATAATTAATATCTAATACATTGTTCCAGGTATTGCGGCCCCAGGCCCTGTTAGCAAATGCATTTAGAGAGGTAGCCAACGAAAGTGAAAATTTATCTCCACCGGCCGCGATCCAGTTGCTATTACCGATCTGTGTTAAATTAATGCTGAATAAACCGCCCTTGACCCAGCCATTTTTGTCTGGTTTGTACGAAGTATCAGTTGCTATCTTAGTACTTGCAGCTGTTTTAAGATCTTTTACGGTTGCATCCTGCGCCATTGTAGCCATACTTATAGCAGACAATGCCAATGTGAATATTTTTTTCATCCTGGTATGGTATAATATAATAACAGCAGCCAGTTAGGGGCTGTGTGAAATACAAAGATCAGCGGATATTTATTTTTTTAAGGCGTCCCTGATTTCCATCAATAACTGGTCTGTAGAAGACGGGCCCGCAGCAGGTGGTACTTCTTTCTTGCTAATAACAGCATTCATTGCTTTTATCACGCTGAACAACACAAAAGATATCACGATGAATTTCAGTGTCGCTGAAAGGAAATTACCATATTTTACTGCTCCCCATTTCAGCTGGTCAAGGTTTTCGACATGAGCCGCTTTTAGTGCTGGCGTCAACAAAAGTGGAGTTATCACATCCTCTACCAGCGATGCTATTATGGCGCTAAAAGCTGCACCAATTACTACCGCTACGGCAAGATCTACAACATTGCCTTTCATTACGAATTCCTTAAATTCTTTAATAAAGCCCATGGTATTATTGTTTTAGTGAAAAAATAATTGTTGAAAACATGTAACCAGAGAATAAAAATAATAGAATTCGTCTGTTTCAAAAAAATATAAATTAAATAATTTTAATTTAATAATGGTCCAGCCTGTTATTTATTTGCCCGTCTATAGATAATTTAATTTATTAAAGGCACCTTTGAATGGTGAACAAAAACTTTGTCAACTGGCTGATATTTGCGGCGCTTTCCCTGGTCTGGGGAAGTAGTTTTATCCTCATGAAAATTGGTCTTGATAACCATTTAAGTCCTTACCAGGTGGCCGCTTTGCGTATTGTGTCTGCAGGATTGGTATTGCTGCCCACAGCAATCAAACATATCCGCGGAATCCCTGTCAAAAAGCTTTTTACCGTATTTATGTCAGGAATGCTGGGTAGTTTATTGCCTGCATTTTTGTTCTGTATGGCCGAATCGGGAATAGATAGCTCATTAGCAGGTACCTTAAATTGCCTGACACCTGTTTTTGTAATTATAACAGGCGCAATATTTTTTAAAACCCATACTTCTGCTAATAAAATTACAGGCATAATGATCGCTTTCACCGGCAGCTTTTTACTGTTACTGAGCAAGGGCCATATGCAGGAAAGCCAGCACCTGTACTATGTTTCTTTTGTAGTGCTGGCTACGGTTATTTATGGGTTCAACGTCAATATGGTATCAGCAAAGTTGCTCAATATCAGTTCACTGCACATAGCCGCGGTAGCATTGTCTTTAAATGCAATACCCGCCTTTTTCGTACTCTTATTTACAGGATATTTTAATTTGTCGCTCGGCAGTCACGACTTGTTATTGGCAACGGGCGCGGCTTGTTTACTAGGCATTGGCGGTACCGCAATAGCGACAGTCATGTTTTATATGCTGGTAAAACGTGCCGGCGGTATTTTTGCAAGTATGGTCACCTACGGGATCCCTTTTATAGCAGCAGGTTGGGGAATTCTATTTAATGAAGTTTTTGGCTGGAAACAGGTAGTTTGTTTGCTGATAATTTTATCAGGTGTTTATTATGTAAACAAGAAGACTGCGACTTAACGGGTTGGGCTAATAAAAATCCGGGCAATAAAAAACCTCCGTTATTACGGAGGTTAGTAAAAGAGAATGGTATTAATTATTTAAGACTTTTTAGACTTTTTAGCTGGCTTTGCAGGCACAGCAGCTTCGGCTGGTTTAGTTTTGTCAAACTCTTCAGCGGTTACAACATCTCCGGTTAAAGTAATGCTTTTAACTTCATCAACACCAGCAAACTTAACGGTTAAATGCTTGTCAAAATGCCCAGCATTGGCTGCATTGTAAGTCGCATTTATTATGCCTGTTTTACCAGGAGCGATCGGTTCTTTTGTGTAATCAGAAATAGTACATCCGCAGGTAGGACTAGCCTGTTCAATGATCAATGGCTCGCCGCTGATATTAGTAACAGTAAAAACTCCCTTTGTTGGAACACCTTGTTTAATTTTTCCAAAATTGATTGTCTCATTCGTGAATTTCGCAATATCATCTACTTTTTTTTGCGCAAAAGCTGTGGCAGTCAGTACCAATACAGCCGCAGATAGTAAGATTTTTTTCATGGTTTTATATTTGTTTTAGTTTTAATTAGTCTTTTAAATTTCCCAATGCTTTATTTTCTGGTGCAGATGTAGCCGGTGTTTTCCAAACTTCACCTTTAATCACGATCTGCTTTGTCTGTGTGCCGTTGTAAGTAATGGTGATTTGTTTTGAGAACAGACCTTCACTGGCTGCATTGTATCCCACCGTAATATTTGTCTTTTCACCTGGTGCCTGCACTTTATTCCTGTCCCATTCCGGCGTGGTACATCCGCAACTTGCCTGGATATTGACAATGTGTAAAGAATCTTTGCCGGTATTCGTTACTTCAAAAATATGCTTTACGGGTTTTCCCTGTGGGATTTTCCCAAAATTAAACTCTCTTTCCTTCAGTGACAATGCCTCGTCCGGTGCCACCGGGGCAGCCGGAATTTCTTTTGAAGGAATGGCTGCAGTTGATGTAACCGACGCCGTTTGTGCGGTGCCAGCCAGTGCCAGTAAGCTTATGGATAAAAGAGCGAACAATTTTTTCATCGTGATGGTTATTTTTCAATAATCACACCAAAGATACAAAAACGTATAAAATCACGGCAAATTGTTATTTGGTTATCTTTTTTTTAACAATCATCACAAGTAATAATTTACATTTGTTATATGGATACAGTAAATACCAATGATGCTGCATTACTGGAAAAATTGAGTTTTGATCATTTCCGCAATGAAGTGCTGAAAGACTACCGGATAGCTTGCGAAAGCAGGGAAACAAGCCTGATGGGACGGAAAGAGGTATTAACAGGTAAGGCTAAATTTGGCATTTTCGGAGATGGGAAAGAAGTAGCGCAAATAGCGGCTGCCAAATTTTTTAAACCGGGTGATTTCAGGGCCGGTTACTACCGCGACCAGACATTTATGTTCGCCGCAGGACTTGCTACTGTACAGGAGTATTTTGCTCAATTATTTTCTGATCCTGATGTTAATAACGACCCCTTCAGTGCCGGTCGGCAGATGAATGCCCATTTCGCTACCAAAATAGTAGACGAGAACGGCGATTGGCTGGATTTAGCCAACAGGAAGAACAGCAGCAGCGACATGGCTCCTACAGCGGGCCAGATGCCAAGGGCGCTGGGTTTGGCGCTGGCATCCAAATTATTCAGGAATGACCCAGTTTTCAGGCGGCATAAAAATCTCAGTGATAACGGGAACGAGGTTTGTTTTTGTACCATCGGTGATGCATCTACATCAGAGGGGCATTTTTGGGAAACCGTAAATGCGGCCGGCGTTATGCAGGTGCCGCTGGCCATTTTTGTATGGGATGACGGATATGGCATCTCCGTCCCTAAAAAGCTTCAAACTACCAAAGGTTCGATTTCAACTGCATTGCGGGGAATGCAAAAGAACGATGATACAAATGGCATCGATATTTATAAACTGAAGGGATGGGATTACGCGGGTATGTGCGAGGTATTTGAATCGGCTATTCAAAAGATCAGGGATACACATGTGCCTGCAATTTTTCACATCGAAGAGATTACGCAACCACAGGGACATTCCACTTCCGGAAGCCATGAAAGGTATAAAAAACCGGAGCGGCTCGCCTGGGAAAAGGAATGGGATTGTATCCGTCAGATGAGGGAATGGTTATTGGCAAATGCGCTGGCCGAGGAAAATGAGTTGAGTGATATTGAAATTAATGCAAAGTTGTTCATTAAAGAGAGTAAGCTAAGAGCCTGGGAGAATTACATCACCCCAATAAAGGAGCAGGCGCGTACCGGGGTGGCGCAAATGTACCAACTGGCTGATGCAATGATACCGGAAAATGCAGAAGCAATAAAAAAGCTGGCGGTTGAATTGGAAGGCAATAAGGAGCCAATGCGCCGGGAACTAATGAAAATACTGGCGGCAGCTTTGGATGTTGCGGGAACTGATGCCGGTTCTTCG
>JBDSLD010000007.1:0-23569 GCA_039916545.1 Ferruginibacter sp. | reverse complement strand
ATGAATTACCTCTTAATGGTCCCATCATTTTTTGCTAATATTCGGCTGGTGAAGGGCCGCCGGTTTAATTTGTATAGCATAAGAAAGGCCATTCGTTTCCTGGTGATCCCGTTGTTATTGGTTTTTGTATTTTTCATGCTGTATAATTTTGCCAATACAATCTTCAAAAATTTAGTGAATGATGTAGGGCTCGCCCTGACCAATTTCTTCGATCGTTTTTTCACCTGGTTCAGCTGGGAGCATTTGGCATTTTTATTACTGGGATTGTTTGTAACCGGTGGCCTGTTATTGAAAAGCAGTGTCACTTATTTTTCAGAAGCAGATGCAAAAAAGGGTAACGATCTCTGGCGAAAAAAGAATGACCTTGTGAAATGGAAAGAAACCAGTTGGTTTCAATTGCTCTCCTTAGTTATGGGCAGGTTTGCCAATGGCGCCATGGCCCTGCGAAATGAAAACAAGACCGCCATTATCAGCCTTGCTCTTTTGAATGCCTTGCTGCTTTGCATCAACTGCGTTGACATAACTTATGTATGGTTTGGATTTAAATATAACAATGATATCAATCTCAGCGAATATGTACACGAGGGAACGGGCTTACTGATATTTTCTATTTTATTGGCGATGGTGTTATTGCTCTTTTTCTTTCGGGGTAATTTGAATTTTTACAAGAAAAATAAATGGCTGCGATTCGGTGCTTATGCCTGGCTGGTGCAAAACGGGATACTCGTTGTATCCGTTCTATTCAGGGACTATTATTATATCGACAATTACGGACTGGCTTACAAACGCATCGGTGTACTGGTCTTCCTGTTACTGGTACTGGCTGGGTTGATCACTGTTTTTATCAAGATACACCAACGCAAAACGGCCTATTATTTATTAAGGGTAAATGCCTGGTTTGCGATCATTATACTGGTGGTTTCTTCCTGCATACATTGGGACGAAACAATTGCCCGGTATAACCTGGCAAGAAAAGATACCATCACTTTAGATGTCTACTTTCTGTTGTCTCTTTCTGATAAGGTATTGCCGGTGTTGGAAAAAAATATAGATGTGCTCAACAGAACAGACAAGCCCGTTTTGCATGGAGAGGAAGGTGAGTATCTTTACCGGTCACCACTTACATTTATGCAGGTTTTTCAAAACCGTAAGAAGGAATTTTCTTCCGAACAAAAATCGTACACCTGGTTATCATGGAACGCGGCAGATGATTATGTGAAAAAGGAACTAAAGGAAATTGTGCAGACTTCATCGCTAAATAAATGATGTGTTGGTACATAGTGTTTAAAAATCAACCTGGGCTTAAAATCTAACTGTTGTTCATCAAAACATAAATTTTAAGGAATAAATATGGATCTTTTAAAAAAGAAAAATGGTTAAACTTTGTTGCATTTGAGCCTTGTGCTAATCTTTCGAGTAACTTTATCAGTCATCGTTTTCTTAACCCGGAAGTATAGTTTTGGCGGGCTTTTTAACTTAACAATATTATTTTATGAAACTCATGAGGTCCTTCGTATACGCATGGCAGGGAATACAATATTGCTTTAAAACACAATTGAATTTCAGGATCCATTTGATAGTATTGACAATTGTCACCATTGCCGGATTTTATTTAAAGATCAGTCGTACCGAATGGTTGTTAATTATAGGGTGCTCCATGCTGGTACTGGCGCTTGAGTTGATTAATACGGCACTTGAACAGTTGTGCGATGTAGTTACAAAAACAATTCATCCTTCAATAAAAATTATAAAAGATACTTCAGCAGCTGCAGTGTTAGTGTGTGCGGCCGGAAGTGTTATAACCGGCATCCTCATTTTTTTACCTAAAATAACCGGACTATTAAAATTATAGCAATGATTAAATTATCAAATTTCCAAAAATTACTGGCAGCATTTATCGTATTTATCACAGGAATGATTATTTGCAGGATATGTTATTCCGGTAGCTTCCGTTTTATTTTTCTGTTGTGGAACCTGTTTTTAGCCTGGATACCATTTAAGATAAGTTTATATCTCACAAGTCAGAAGGTCAGCAATAAATGGCATGCTGCGATCTTACTGGCTGGCTGGTTACTATTTTTCCCGAATGCCTTGTACATAGTAACGGACCTCATTCACCTCGACGGCCGAAGCAATGTCCCTGTTTGGTACGATGCAGTTTTATTATTTACATCGGCAGTCGCCGGGTTGCTGATGGCCTTTGTTTCGTTGTATAAAGTAGAAGTGTTTTTCAACAAACAAATCAGTAATTCCGCTACCAATAAGATAATAGTCTTCTGTTTATTTATCGGCTCGTTTGGCGTTTACCTTGGCAGATTTTTGCGTTGGAACAGTTGGGACATTGTCACCAATCCCTGGGACCTTACGAAAGAAATTGCAGTGCGTTTTTTATTTCCCTTTGAGTATTATCGTACCTGGGCCATCACCCTGTTATTTACAGTACTGTTCAGCCTGCTATATTTTACCATTAAAAAAGTTACGTTAAACCTATCCGTGAATGAAAGCGCCGCAATTGATAAATGATGAGCCTCGGGCAAATTAACTTCTTGTAAACTCTTTATTAGTGCTGCATTGCAGGGCGAAAATTAGTCGCCTGCCGGAGGTATGCATGAATATGCAAAGCAGCGCAAATTATCAAAAATTTACCGGTTAAGATACCTGGCTATAATCTTAAAAAAGCATTAGTAAAAATCTATTCATTCAATAATTTTTCAACAAATAGTTATGAAAGTTAAAATGATATTGCCTGCGCTGACAGAGGCGGAGAGCCCGTTTTGGAGACCCATAAAATATTCATTGTTTCCTCCCCTGGGATTGGCAACCCTGGCTGCCTATCTTTCTCCCGATGACGAAATTGAATTGCTGGACCAGCATGTTGAAGTGCTGAATATTAATGACAATCCCGACCTGGTTGTTATCCAGGTATATATTACAAATGCTTACCGCGCATACAAAATTGCGGATCATTATCGCAGCCAGGGCGCTTATGTAATATTGGGAGGCCTTCACGTAACCTCATTACCTGCTGAGGCTGCACCACATGCCGATACGATTTTCCTCGGACCGGGTGAAGAAACGTTTCCGCAGTTTTTGAAGGATTTTAAAAACAAATCTCCTAAAAAACTTTATAGTTCTTCGATCAGGACATTGGACAAAATACCACCTATCAGGCGTGACCTGATCAAGCGAAACCGTTACCTCGTACCTAATTCAATAGTGGTTTCAAGAGGCTGTCCGCACCACTGTAACTTTTGCTATAAAGATGCTTTCTTCGAGGGGGGCAAAACTTTTTATACCCAAATGGTCGATGATGCATTGGCGGAAATCGACCGGCTTCCCGGACGGCACTTATATTTTCTTGATGACCACCTGCTCGGCAATACTAAATTTTCCGGTGAATTATTTGAGGGAATGAAGGGGATGAACCGGGTTTTCCAGGGAGCAGCTACCGTTGATTCGGTGCTTCGTGGCAACCTGGTTGAAAAAGCGGCAGCGGCCGGATTGAGAAGCCTGTTTGTCGGTTTTGAAACATTTTCACCGGCTAATCTTAAACAAAGCAATAAGAAACAAAACCTCGAAAAGGATTATATAAAAGCGGTGAACCGCCTTCACTCTCTGGGAATTATGATCAATGGGAGTTTTGTTTTTGGACTGGATGAAGATGACAAAGATGTTTTTAAACAAACGGTTGAATGGGGTGTAAAGAATTCCATCACAACATCTACCTATCATATTTTAACTCCCTACCCGGGAACGAAACTTTTTAAAGATATGGAAAACCAGGGCCGTTTACTCACCAGGAACTGGGACCTGTATGACACGCGGAATGTGGTGTATAAAACAACTAATCTTACAGCAGAAGAATTGAAAAGCGGCTACGACTGGGCATACAAAGAATTTTACAGCTGGCCGAATATTTTAAGGTCAAGTTTAAATCATGACTCCTATAAGCATAAACTGAAGCATTTTTTTTATTCAGGCGGCTGGAAAAAATTTGAAGCTGTCTGGAATTTTCTCATCAAAACAAAAAATTTAAATAGCATGTTGCCGCTGTTGGAATCTATATTGGCGAAAGTCAAACTTTCGGGTGATCCTGTGACGGCACAAAAGGAAGATAGTCATTTGCAAGCGGGTATTTACTTTACTGACAAAGGCGGGCAAAAAGCCGGGACCTTGCAAATAACAGATCACCTACAGCAATGAAGCATAGATTGGAGCCGGGCACCTAAAAGTTACAAAATGCTTTATTTAGGTACTTGCTTTCTCAATAAAAACGAAACAACAACCCTCTTTTCCGGAAATGCCAGACACCGCCATAAACGATTTTTTAAACCAATAATTATTACTCACTTTTGCAGGGCAATCAAAAAATATTCATGGCCCGTCCTTACCAGGAAAGGTTAAAAATTAATTACTCACGTGACAGGCGTATTTAAATCCAATAATCCGTACAATACTTTTTTGTTACTGATATATGGGTTGTTGTTAAAGCTGCAAATATTTATCCACCCTAAAGTGCCCTTGCCCCAGGAAACAGACGGCTTTCTCTTTAAAGGATTGTTATCGCAACTTTCGGGAATCGGCAAAACCTTACCTGTAATTTATCCTTTGATCGCATTCGCATTGCTGTTTACCCAGGCTATCACCCTTAACAGGCTGGTAAACGATCAACGGTTAATGCAGAAGGCAAATTACCTCACCGCTATGGGATATTTGCTGATCACTTCCCTGTTCCCCGAATGGAATGTGTTGTCCGCTCCACTTATTATCAATACATTATTGATATGGGTTTGGTCGCGTATGAGCGGTTTGCACAATGACCAAAACCCCAAAACCTCTCTTTTTAATATCGGTATCGCCATTGGTCTATCTTCTTTTTTCTATTTTCCATCCCTGGCGTTTGCTGCACTCATTGTTTTTGGCCTGTTGGTAACAAGGGCGTTTAAAGTTTCGGAGTGGGTAGTGGCACTGCTTGGTATTATCACGCCTTATTATTTTTTGCTGGCCTATCTTTTTATAGCTGATAAATTAAAGGGGCTTCAGTTGCCTGTAGTGGCAGTCACTTTACCCCGTTTTTACGAATCGAGATGGGCATTGGCAGCCATAATCATCGTGCTTTTTACCTCTGCAACAGGGATGTTCTATATACAACAAAATCTGCGGCGCCAGTTAGTACAGGCCCGTAAAAGCTGGAACCTCATCTTTTTATACCTGTTGATCGCACTGTTTATTCCATTTATAAATGCCTCTCACTCGTTTGTTTACTGGATATTATGCGCGGTTCCGGTGGCGGTAATTGCGGGAGCCGGTTTTTTATACCCGGCAAAAAAATGGTTTCCATTGATTTTACATTGGCTCATGGTAGCGTTTGTTATAGCGTTCAGCTACTTCGTGAAATAATTAAAATGCTATTTGTTACTTTTGTGGTGTAAATAACGGGGTATATCATAATTGCTCTTTCAATTGGTGTCTTTAAATTCGTGTTACAAAAAAAATAATACATATGAAATTTGGCGTGGTGGTTTTTCCAGGCAGTAATTGCGACAGGGATATAATAGATGCCCTGCGAAATGACCTGAAGCAGGAGGTAATTGAGCTTTGGCACAAAGACAGGGACCTCGATATGTTTTCTACTGATGACTGTATCGTATTACCAGGTGGCTTTAGTTACGGGGATTACCTCCGTTGTGGCGCCATCGCCAAGTTTAGCCCAATGATGCAAAGCGTGATCGAATTTGCCAATAAAGGTGGAAAAGTATTGGGCATTTGCAACGGATTCCAGATCCTTTGCGAGTGCGGCCTGTTGCCGGGTGTATTGCTGCGTAACAGCCACCAGCAATTTGTATCTAAAAATATCTACATCAAAGAAGCTGCCGCTGATTCCTGTGAAGCGCTGAAACTCCCTGTTGCCCATGGCGAAGGACGGTATTTTGCCGACGACAAGACATTGGAGCAACTGGAAATGCACCGCCAGGTCATTTATCGCTACTGCGATGAAAAATGTACGGTAAATACAGAAAGCAATCCGAATGGCGCCCTGCACAATATTGCCGGTATCTGCAACCGGGAAAGAAACGTGTACGGCATGATGCCTCACCCGGAGCGCGCCTGCAATTCAGCCCTAGGAAATAAAGATGGGATAAAGGTTTTTGAGCACCTTTTCCAGCTAAACTAATGTTAAATGAATTCAATGCATTCCGCCTGACCGATCTTTAAAAGCCTTGTTTGTACCTTTGCAGTAAATACTTAAAATATGAATAAAATATTTTTTACTTTAATAATGATAGTGGCTTTTGGTGCAGTAAATGCCCAAAATAAGATCAGCTGGGACTATACCGCAAAGAAACTGGCTAACAATAAATATGAGATCCACATAATTGCTACACCACCCGCCGGCTGGCATATCTATTCACAGAATACGCCTGATGGCGGACCGATCCCTACTACATTTAAATTTAATAAAAATGCATTACTGGCTTTGCAGGGTAAAGTGAGCGAAAAAGGAAAAGTGATCAGCTATTTTGACAAAAATTTTAAAGTGAAGGTGATGTATTTTGAAGGCAAAGCTGATTTTGTGCAAATAGTGACTTTAAAAGGAAATATCAAAACAAATATAAGTGGCGAAATAGAATCTATGATCTGTAATGACAGGACCTGCATGCCACCCACCACCGAAAAATTTAATGTCGCGCTGAATTAATTATTACTTTTAATAATGATAAAATATAAGCTTGGTTTAATTATATACTTATTCTTTTCATCACTTATTTTAACTGCACAGGACAAACAACCTGTGCAGTTTAGTTTTGAAAAGCAGGCGAAGGGGAACGGTGAATTTGTATTGAAGATCAAAGCGTTTCCCGGTGTTGGCGTGCAACTGTTTTCAATACAAAAAATTTCAGCTGATCTTGAGGTAAATACAAGTTTTAATTTCGATTCTTCTATCCTTAAATATTTGAAAGATAGTATTACCGAAGCTGGTTCAATCAAGACCGCGCCTGATCCTGCACTCAACAATGTGGCCACTAAATATTTTACTGATTCCGTGGAATGGCAGCAGAAAATAAAATTGGCCGTCGGGGACAGCATCCGCATCAAAGGACGCATCAATTATTATTATAAAAAAGGGGAAAGTATAGAATCCGGTGAGGAGCCAATTTCGATGCAATTCCAGGTAAAAAAGGAAGAGGTAAAAGAGTTAGTAGCGAATAGTTCGGGTAGTTTGCAGGCAAAGTCAATGTGGGCGCTGCTGTTCGCGGGTATTATTGCCGGGTTGATAGGTTTTCTAACACCTTGTGTTTACGCACTGGTACCTATCACGATCAGTTTTTTTACCAAGAAAAGTAAGACGAAGGCGCAGGGTAAAAAAAATGCCCTCTTTTATTCAATTTCCATCATTCTTATTTACACATTGGTCGGGGCGCTGGTTGCCACCGTCCTTCCCAAAAATGCATTGAATAATTTATCCACCAACTGGATATTTAATGTTTTTCTTTTTCTTCTTTTTATCATTTTTGCCGCTTCTTTTTTAGGTGCGTTCGAGATCAATTTACCTTCCTCCTGGTCAAATAAGATCGATAGCAAAGCAGGCATTGGCAGCTATTCCGGGATATTCTTTATGGCGCTCACACTGGTGATCGTGTCTTTTAGTTGCACGGGTAATTTTGTCGCTTCCTTACTGGGACTGTCCACCGCTGCAGGAAAGATTGCGCCGGTGATTGGGATGTTTGGTTTTGGTTTTGGACTCGCCCTACCTTTTGCCATTTTCGCATTCTTTCCATCCATGCTCAGCTCATTGGGCAAAAGCGGGGGCTGGCAAAACGCATTAAAAGTTGTGCTGGGCTTTTTAGAATTGGCGCTTGCGCTTAAGTTTTTAAGCAATGCGGATCTTGATAAGGGCTGGAGAATACTGGACAGGGAAGTTTTTATAGTATTGTGGGTAGTGATCTTCATATTATTGGGAATGTATTTATTGGGTAAGGTCCAGTTCAAAAATGATAGTGAGCGGCCAAAAAATGATTTTGGGGTAGAATTTGTTTCGGTACCCCGCTTATTCCTGGCGATGATGTCATTGGCATTTGCCATTTATCTTGTACCCGGACTTTGGGGAGCACCCCTGAAAGCGGTTTCCGCCTTTGTTCCTCCAATGGGTACGCAGGATTTTAATGTGGTAGGCGGAAGGAGCAATTCGGAAACAACTTCAAGCCTGGGAAGCAATACAAATAGTTCAGCGAAGGCACCTCAAAAATATGTGACTGATCTGAAAAAGTATGAACCGGGTGCGGCCATCAATAATGACCTCGTAATTTATTATGATTATGACGAAGCATTGGCTGCTTCAAAACTGCTGAATAAACCGGTGATGATCGATTTCACCGGTATCCAATGTGTGAACTGCAGGGAGTTTGAATCAAAGATATGGATCGATGCCGGGGTGGGACAGCGAATGAAAAATGACTTTGTGGTTGCATCCTTATTTAGCGATTACAATGCAGAATTACCAGACGAAGAAAAGCGGTTTTCGACTTTGTTGAATGGTAAAATCGAAACGGTGGGGGATAAATATGAAGACCTGCAGCAGCAGTTAATAAAAGCTTCCGGCCAGCCCAACTATGTTTTTGTGGACGGAGATGGCAAACTCCTGATAGATGGTGGTTACGGCTACGATGCAACAAAAGGTGCAAAGGAATTTATCGCTCACCTCGATAAGGTGAAGGGATTGTATAAAAATCGGAATTAGGTGAAGGCTACCAATATATGGCAGACTTCCTCCTAAACTCCATTGGAGCTTCCACTTTGTAGTAAGAACGTTAGATTTGTTTCGACCCCCATCGGTGCTACCATAATATCCAGGCGGCTCTTCAATTGCAAAATAAAAAAAGCCCTTCCGTCGGAAGGGCTTAATAATGTCGGGATCAGTTAATAAATAACTGGTATAAATTTTATAATGCGATTTGCTTTTCTACCATCATTTTACGCATGTTGATCAAGCCATATCTCATACGGCCCAATGCTGTGTTGATGCTACATTTGGTCAGGTCTGCAATTTCTTTAAAGCTTAAGTCTGCGTAATGGCGCAAAATGATCACTTCACGCTGGTCATCGGGAAGCATATCGATCATTTTTCTTACCCTTTCATGACTTTGGGACTGCATCATGCGAATCTCAGCACTGGGCTCAGAAAAATTCAGCACTTCAAAAATATCACGGTCATCGCTGGTTTTGATGCTCGGACTACGTTTGATCTTTCTGAAATGGTCTACACACATATTGTGTGCGATGCGAAGGGCCCAGGGTAAAAACTTACCTTCATCTGTATACCGTCCGCTTTTCAGCGTGTCGATAATACGAATAAATACGTCCTGGAAAAGGTCTTCTGCCATGTATTTGTCTTTAATGAGCAAATAAATGGAAGTGTAAATACGGTCCTTGTAACGGTTTACCAAGGTCGCAAGTGCATTGGCGTTTCCATCTAAGTAGAGATGGACCAATTGTTGATCAGTTAAATCAATAAGGCATTTCATAAACTTCTACAGTTTTTGTGGTTAGGGACTGTTGTTTGACCAATAAGGAGAATTTAGCGTAGAAGTCTAATGTAGATAGGCATCGTGGCTTTTCACTTTAATGGATGTTGGAACTGTGAAAATATGATTATTATTCAAAATGCCAAAAAATTTTTTAACTTTTTTTTTGACAGATTGTTTATTAAAAATAATCTTTCTCACCTACGAAAAGATTTGAAGTATGGATTTTGGGAAGATTTTCACATTTTTTATCTATCCCAACCCAACACATTACTTTTGCAAAACAAATATGGCGACAAAAACAGTTAGTAAGAAAAAAGATAATATGTCCCCATCCAGGCTGGACGGGATTTTAATAAAAGGGGCAAGAACACATAATTTAAAGGATGTTACGGTAACGATCCCACGAAATAAACTGGTGGTGGTAACCGGTGTATCTGGTTCTGGTAAATCTTCGCTCACAATCGATACTTTATTTGCCGAGGGCCAGCGCCGCTATGCAGAAAGCCTGAGCAGCTATGCGCGGCAATTTATGCAACGCATGAACAAACCGGATGTAGATTTCATAAAGGGACTTTGCCCGGCAATAGCCATCGAGCAAAAAGTAATCACGCGTACACCAAGGAGCACCGTTGGCAGTATGACGGAAATATATGATTACCTGCGGCTTTTATTTGCAAGGGCAGGTAAAACGATTTCACCTGTCAGCGGGAGGGAAGTCAAAAAGGATGATGTTGCAGACGTAGTAAAAGCGATCGATGCTTTGACCTCCGGCGATAAAGTATTGATCCTGGTAGCTTTTAAGCAACATGCCAACCGCGATGTAAAAGAAGAATTGAATATTTTAATTCAAAAGGGTTTCTCCAGGATATATGCTAATAGAGAGATACTTCGTATCGAAGAAATCCTGGAAAACGAGGCGCTGGTGAAAAAGGTTAGTAATTCAAAACAATCCGGCACCTATTTATTAATAGACCGCCTGATAATAAAAGATTTTGATGAAGACGATAAACACCGCATCAGTGATTCAGTGGGTACGGCATTTTATGAAGGGGAAGGTGAGCTGGTGATAGAGGTAAACGGAGATAAATTAGTGCCGTTCAGTAATAAATTTGAATTGGACGGCATTCAGTTTGAAGAGCCGGTGCCCAACCTGTTTTCTTTTAATAATCCTTTCGGCGCATGCCCGACCTGCGAAGGTTTTAGCCTGGTATTGGGTATCGATACCGACCTGGTAATTCCTAATAAACAACTAAGTGTTTACGAAGGTGCAATCGCACCCTGGAAAGGTGAAAAGCTTGGGATGTGGAAAGAGCATTTTATAAGAGCGGCGAAAAATTTCGACTTCCCGGTGCACAAACCGGTCATCGATCTTACGGAAGAACAACTACGTGTGCTATGGGAAGGAAATGCACATGTAAATGGTATCAATGATTTTTTTAAAGAGGTGGAGCAAAATTTATACAAGGTGCAGTACCGGGTTTTATTGAGCCGTTACCGGGGCCGCACGCTCTGTACAGATTGCAAGGGATACCGCTTACGTAAGGAAGCGCTGTATGTGAAGATCGCGGACAAGCATATCGGGCAATTGTGTACCATGCCTGTAAAGGACCTGAAAGTTTGGTTCGACCAGTTAACATTAGGGGAATACCAGCAACAGGTGTCAAAAAGAATTTTAATAGAGATCCACCACCGTATTAAAACACTGATGGATGTTGGGCTGGGTTATCTTACATTAAACCGCCTGGCCAATTCGCTGAGTGGTGGTGAAAGCCAGCGCATACAACTTACCAGGAGCCTGGGAAGTAACCTTACCAATTCGCTGTATATTTTAGATGAGCCTTCCATCGGTTTGCACAGCAGGGACACAGTGAAACTGATCAGTGTATTAAAAGAATTACGGGATCTTGGAAATACAGTGGTGGTAGTTGAGCACGATGAAATGATGATGCGGGAAGCGGATCATATAATTGATATGGGGCCACTGGCAAGTCACCTGGGTGGAGAAGTGGTGGCGGCGGGAAATTACGACGAACTTATTGCCGATGAAAAAAGCCTGACAGGAAAGTATCTTAAGGGGACACTAAAAATAGAAGCGCCCAGGCAACTTCGAAAATGGAACAGGAGTATTACCGTAGAAGGCGCCAGGCAAAATAACCTTAAAAATATTTCGGTCGAGTTTCCATTAAATGTGTTTTGTGTGGTAAGTGGCGTGAGCGGGAGCGGCAAAACGACTTTGATAAAACAGATATTGTATCCTGCCCTGCAGAAATTAAAGGGAGAAGGAGTTGAGAAAGCAGGGATGCACCGGTCCGTAAAAGGAGATATTGATTCACTGTCTCAAATTGAAATGGTGGACCAGAATCCAATCGGCAAATCTTCCCGGAGCAATCCGGTTACTTATATAAAGGCCTATGATGAGATCAGGGAGTTGTATAGTAAGCAGCCGCTGAGTAAAATGCGGGGATTTCAACCCAAACATTTTTCATTCAACGTAGATGGCGGCAGGTGCGACGCCTGTAAAGGAGAAGGTGAGCAGATTGTGGAAATGCAGTTTTTGGCGGATGTGCATTTAACCTGTGAGGTATGTGGCGGAAAAAGGTTTAAGGAAGAAGTGTTAGAAGTAACATACAAAGGCCGTAATATTTATGAAGTATTGGACATGAGCGTGGATGATGCGATTGTATTTTTTAAGGATGAACCGGATGTGGCAAAAAAAATACAGCCTTTGAGTGATGTGGGATTGGGCTATGTCAAACTCGGCCAATCCAGCAATACCTTGTCTGGCGGCGAAGCGCAGCGGGTTAAACTCGCATCATTTTTAGGTAAGGGAAGATCGCAGGGAAATATTCTTTTTATTTTTGATGAGCCTACAACCGGCCTTCATTTTCATGATATAAAAAAGTTGCTTGCTTCTTTTAATGCTTTGATAGAACAGGGGCATACGATTTTAGTGATCGAGCATAACACAGATGTCATCAAGAGCGCAGATTGGGTAATCGATCTTGGACCTGAGGCAGGTGATGCGGGAGGCAACCTGGTTTTTGCCGGTAAGCCAGCGGATCTGAAAAAATGTAAAGAGAGTTATACGGGTAGATTTTTGTAGGCATTGCCGGACATCTAAAAATCCGTTCTTCGTTTTCCGGATACGGTCAGTTGGCGGAAGTAAAATGTATTCGAGGAATCTTTTTTTTCCGTTGCTATCCATTCATTAATCTCTTCTTCTGATAGCTGGCTTTTATAACATTTAATAGATTGCATCGCCTTTTCTTCATCTGTATCTGAGAATCCAATCGAAATATTCAGATAGTCAGGGTTAACTGTATTGAGGCCACCGATCATTTTAAATTTTTCATCATCTTTTTTTATCCAGCCCAGGTAATACAACGGAAATCTTTCTACCCAGCCTTCTTTCAAAATTATTTCAGTGGTAATGTTGCTGACCATCCGGTGATCAGAATGGCCGGTATCGCCGTCTGGCCCGAATGTGATGATAACACCAGGTTGAAGCTCCTCAATTTTTTTGCGCAGCATTTCTTTTAATTTCTTCGACTGTTTGAAGTACGCTGCCAGACCAATCCTTGTGTCAAAGCCATCTGTAAAGCCCAAAAAAACCGGGGGTTGAACACCCAGTATTTTAGCTGCGCATTCGCTTTCTGTTTGTCTCAGCGCTGCCAGGGAATCGCCGGTAGGAAAGCCCCGTCTTGTTCCAAACCTTCCGTCGGTCGCGATAATAACATACACTTTGTTGTCTTTCGAATATTTCGCAAGTAGCTGTGCGATAGCAGTTTCGTCATCCGGATGAGCGAATATCGCGAGTATCACCTTATTTTTTGGTTCACTTTTATAATTAAAAGAAAAAATAGGAATACTTATTATTAGTATGGTATAGAGTATTTTAAGCATGAGTTTTGACTAATATGCCTGAAAAATTGCTCTGTTGAATCGCTATCTACCTTAACCGGTTACTATCCTTCACCAGTTTCTCATCTTTGTTGATTCCGCGGGCGGCAAAAAATAATGCGGCAATTATCACCAGGTGGGAAATGGCTGTGATCGCGTATTCGCCGGTACTAAATTCCCGGATAGCCCTGAAATAGAAAAATACCAGGAGTGCGTCCAGCAGGATGGCGACAATACACAGCCGCAATTGTACTACCCTTTTCTTAAATAAAAATATTGTTAGAAGGGTAAGTATACCTAAAACGATCGTGGTAGACATCAGCAAAATACTATCTGTTCCATTCAACTGGTGATACAGGTTATCAGGCAGGTGCGTGCCACTGTAAAACGAGAATTTCAATGTAAGAAAGGCAACAATAGATGCTACCAATAACCAAACAGACTGAATACGCTGGATCATGCGACGTTAGTTTATAAGTAAAGAGACGATTTATTTGTGAATGTTGATCAACATTTACAATTCGGGGTACAATACAAACTGGTTCATAAAATCGTTCACCTGGCCCCGTACAGTTTTGATAACATTTTCATCGTCTGCATTCATCAATACATTGTCCACCGCGTTTACAACAAACTGCATATCATCCTCTTTCATTCCGCGGGTGGTAATGGCGGCCGTTCCTACCCGGATGCCCGAAGTAACAAAAGCGCTTTTATCATCGAAGGGAACCATGTTTTTGTTAAGCGTAATATCCGCCTGCACCAATGCCTGTTCTGCTTTTTTACCACTTATATTTTTGTTCCGGAGGTCTATCAGCATCAGGTGGTTATCGGTACCGTTGCTGATCAGCTGGTATCCTTTGTCAACAAAAGCTTTGGCCATTGCCTGCGCATTGGTAATTACCTGTTTGGCATAAACAGTAAAATCATCTGTCAGTATTTCCCCGAAAGCCACTGCCTTTGCCGCAATGATATGTTGCAATGGGCCGCCCTGGATACCAGGAAAAACGGCCATGTCCATCAGGTTGCTCATCATGCGGATGTTTCCCTTTACATCTTTCAAACCAAAAGGATTTTCAAAATCTTTCTTCATTAAGATGAGTCCGCCCCTTGGGCCACGGAGCGTTTTATGCGTTGTAGAAGTCACAAAATGACAATGCTCAAAGGGAGAGCTCAACAAGTTCTTTGCAATCAGTCCTGCAGGATGCGCCATATCACATTGAACAAAGGCGCCAATTTCATCGGCCACCTTCCGGATGCGGGCATAATCCCAGTCGCGGCTGTAAGCGGAGGCGCCGCAAAAGATCAGCTTTGGTTTATAGGTGCGTGCTTTTTCTTCCAATGTATCATAATCGATCAGGCCGGTTTCCTTTACAACACCATAAAAATGTGCTTCATACAATTTGCCGGAGTAATTTACCGGTGAGCCATGGGTCAGGTGACCGCCCATGCTGAGGTCAAGTCCGAGGATCTTATCGCCGGGTTGCAATACCGCCAGGGTAACCGCCGCATTTGCCTGGGCACCGCTGTGGGGCTGCACATTGGCATATTCACAATTAAAGATTTGTTTCAGGCGGTCGATTGCCAGCTGTTCCGTCTGGTCCACAAATTCGCATCCGGCATAATACCTTTTACCCGGGTATCCTTCCGCATATTTATTGGTCATAACATTGCCCGAGGCTTCTATTACCTGCAGGGAAGTGAAGTTTTCAGAAGCGATCAGTTCAATGCCATGGCGCTGGCGCTCCAGTTCCTTCCTGATTATATCAAAAACCAATGTATCTCTTTGCATGGATCTTTTTTAAGACTGCAAATATACAAACGTGTGATTACTTATCAGAATGAATGCGAATAAATAGCGGTTATAACATGTATCATTTACACAAAATGAACTACTTTCACACACTGTTTTAAACTATTGCTGTGTTAAAAATAAATTGACAAACTAAAAGCGTTGCACGAATTCAGGTGGAGGCATTGTATTAATTCTGCAATGTGGGTATATGTTTCAGGCAACCGGGAAGTCACTTTTAATATAAAAACAGGAACATCTTATTGTAAACAAAACATTTGCGATTTGCGCATTAAGTTTTAAGTATGAAGGCGATTATTCCCGTAGCTGGAGCAGGTACCAAACTGCGACCACACACATACACACAGCCAAAGGCGCTTATTCCTTTAGCCGGAAAAACTATCTTAAGTATCATTGTTGACCAGTTGCATGAGGCCGGTATCAATGAATTTATTTTTATTGTCGGATACCTGGGAGAAAAGATCCAGGATTATGTAAAGGCAAATTATCCTGAACTTACCTGCCATTTTGTATACCAGAATGAAAGATACGGCACCGGGCATGCCATCGATCTTGCCAAAGAAATAGTGCAGGAAGACCAGGTACTGATCGTTTTGGGCGATACAATCGCCGAGTATGATGTTAAAGCGATGATCGAATCGCCGAATTCCATGCTGGCCGTTAAAAAAGTGGATGACCCCCGCAATTTCGGTGTGGCTGAAATTGAAGAAGACGGATTCATCAGCCGCGTGGTGGAAAAACCCGCTATTCCAAAAAGCAATATGGCCCTGGTAGGGATCTATAAAATAATTGAAACCCACTCCTTATTTATTTGCCTGAAAAAGATCATGGATAAAGCCGGGCGGTCGACCGGTGACCTTAGTTTGACTGATGCGCTTGAATGCATGATCCAGACAGGCGCCAAATTTAAATCTGTGCGGGTTCAAAACTGGTTCGATTGCGGAAAAAAAGAAACCATTCTGAAATCCAATGCCATCCTGCTAAAAAAATTTGGCGGCAAGGTAGTCGGAATGGAAAAATTTGAAAATACGATCATTATACCTCCCGTAAGTATTGCCGAAGGATGCAATATAAAAAACTCTGTGATAGGCCCCAATGTTACAATCGGCGAGAGTACCATTCTTAATTACACTATTGTAAAAGAATCTATTATCGGCTCATTCTCCAGGCTATACGATGTGGTATTAGACGATTCATTGATTGGCAGTGATACCGGCATTAAAGGCGAAACCAGGTCACTTAACATCGGAGATAATACGGATATTGATTTGGGGTAACGGATAATTGTCTGAATGATAATTATTTGATCACTCATAGCATGGGGATATAAACCGGCGCGCTGACATATTGCTGCCGGATCTTTGCTTCTAAAAGATCTTCCGGATTTTTTCGAAACCTTCAGCCCTTGTTTTTCTCAGCTAAAAATTTTACAGAATGCGGCCCTTTACTAACAGGATCACCCGGCTTTTTAAAATTGATTACCCCATTGTGCAGGCGGGCATGGTGTGGACCAGTGGCTGGCGATTGGCCAGTGCGGTAAGCAATGCGGGTGGTCTGGGCATTATCGGAAGTGGCAGTATGTACCCGGAAGTATTAAGAGAGCATATTATAAAATGTAAAACAGCCAGCACTAAGCCTTTTGGCGTGAACGTCCCCCTGTTATATCCCGGTATTGATCAGCACATTCAAATAATCATCGAAGAAAAAGTCCCCATTGTTTTTACATCGGCAGGCAATCCGAAAGCCTTTACACCGTTATTGAAGCGCCACGGCATTATTGTAGTGCACGTGGTAAGCAGCAGTAAATTTGCCTTAAAAGCGCAGGACGCGGGGTGTGATGCAGTCGTGGCCGAAGGTTTTGAGGCAGGCGGCCATAATGGAAGAGAAGAAACGACCACGATGGTGCTGGTGCCCGCCGTTTGCAATGCTGTTGACATTCCAGTGATCGCGGCAGGTGGTATTGCTACCGGCCGGCAAATGTTAAGCGCTATGGTACTAGGTGCTGAGGCTGTGCAGGTCGGCAGCCGTTTTGTCGCCAGTGATGAAGCATCTGTTCATCCGGATTTTAAAACAGCGGTGATCAATTCGCAGGAAGGAGACACCGTACTATCTTTGAAACAGCTTACACCTGTAAGACTGCTGAAGAATAAATTTTATGAAGAAGTGCGGCAAGCCGAGCAGGCTCATGCTACGCCTGAGGAATTGAAAGCTTTATTGGGCAGGGGCAGGGCAAAAAAAGGAATGTTTGAAGGCGACCTGGAGCAGGGCGAATTGGAAATAGGCCAGGTGTCTGCATTGATAAAAAAGGTTGAGCCGGCGGCAACTATATTAAAGGAACTGTGGCTTGATTTCGAAGCCGCATTGCAATATCCTTTAAAATAAAGTGTATATTAGAAGCTGTTTATATGATCGTATTTTGACTGCCACGAATTATACGAACGGGCGCAAATAAACCAGGGCCAGATAACAGGATTCGCGCATCCAGGGCAATTTTAGTTTTTCAGAGTAATTCCAATATTTGTAAAATACCTTATTAATGCAAGCTATTTACCGTTTTTTTTGTAAAAGAAGGTCGGTGTTATTATTAGCCACCATTCTTTCTTTAACTGCTTACTGCCAGCAACCTGCGCCTACCCAGGAGCAAATAAATGAGTTGCTTCCAAATGGTATCGATCCCACTCAAATGACCAGGTCCGGTTTTGACAGCTATTTCAAAGACAATAATCAAAAAAAGACAGCGGGAAATGATAAAAATAAAGAGAACCCCGAAATTGCCAAACGGCTTCAAAATAAATCGCTGGACAAGGATAGTACGCAAGGCGATGATATAAAAAAAAGTGCCTACAGCCCTAACCAAACTTACGGAGCCAATATTTTCCAGGATGTAGCTATGAATGACGTTTCTGAACTTTCCACACCGCCGCTTGATTATCCGATCGGAGTCGGAGACCATATAGTTGTGTCTTTATGGGGCGGCGGCGAGTACCAGGAAGATTATATTGTGGCGAGAGACGGTGCAATTTTTCCTGCCAGCCTGGGAAAGATAACGGTACAGGGACTTACTTTTGAAGTTGCCCGCTCACTGATCTATTCGAGGTTCAGAAGCCGGGTTCCGGAAGGCACCAATATACAGGTAACACTGGGCCAGCCAAGGACTATCAATATAAATATAGGTGGTGAAGTCAATAATCCCGGCCCCGTAACGGTGTCCGCTTTTTCCAATGCTTTTAATGTGATCGGACTGGCAGGCGGAATTACTGAATATGGTAACCTGCGGGCAATACAGGTAAAAAGAGCAGGCAAAATAATTGAAGAACTGGATGTATATAAATACCTGACCTCCGGCGACCTGGGTAAGAAAATTTATATGCAGAACAATGATTTTGTACTGGTGACATTTGTCGAAAAAAAAGTGCTCGCAGCCGGCCAGTTCAAACGCCCTATGTACTACCAGTTAAAAAAAGAAGAGGGCGTGAAGGCGCTGATCAGCTATTCGGGAGGTTTTACACCAGACGCATTTACCTCCGTGGTAAAAGTGATCAGAACAGAAAATGAAGCACAAAAAATACGCGATGTCAACGCAACGGTAATTTTGAAATTGGCCGGCCAGGATTTTTTATTAAATGATGGGGACATTATAAGGGCCGACCTGATCAGGCCGGGTATTATTAATAAACTGGAATTAAGAGGAGCGGTGGCCTATCCTGGTATTTATGAGTTAAGAAAAAATGACCGGCTTTTTGATGTGATCAACCGCGCAGGGGGTGTTACAAAAAATACTTACCTGCCAAGGGCCTATATCTTCAGGGGTTCCGGCGATTCTACTAACCTGAAATCGGACAAGCTGGAAGTGAATTTGACTGATATCGATAAAGATAACCTGGCAAGCATTAACAACGTGCCGCTCCAGGCAAATGACGTGATCCAGTTATTTTCCAACAGTGAATTCGGCGAACAACAAACTGTATCAATTTTCGGCGAGGTGCGCAAGGAAGGCGAATTAAAAAAATATGGCGGTATGACCCTGCAGGACCTGATCTATTTGTCGGGCGGATTGAAGCCATCCGCCGAGTATGGCAGGCTGGAGATTTCGAGTATTGTGGATATCGATTCCGCGCAGCAAGGCCTGAAGCCTACGCGCACGATCGTAAAAACTTATGCTATCCAGAATAACCTGGAACTGGATACCGCTGCCGCAAAAATATTACTAAAGCCATACGACCAGGTTTTTGTAAGAAAAAATCCTACTTTTCAATTGCAACAAAATGTGCAGATACTGGGCCTGGTTAAATATGCCGGCTTATACCCGCGCCTGGGTAAATATGAGCGACTATCTTCTTACATAGAAAGAGCCGGCGGCATCATGGAAAATGCAAATATCAGCGGTGCGATTTTATACCGGCATAAAACCGAAATAACCGGTGAGAAGATCACCAAACGGCCATGGACAGATGTATCCAACAGGATTACAACAACAGATAGCGCCGTAATTCGCTTAGACGAAGCTGTTAGTATCGACCTTTACAAAGCCATAAAATACAAGGACTCAAAACATGATATTATTTTGCAGGATAAGGATGTGATCTACATTCCTGAGATCAACCCGTTTGTAACGGTACAGGGCAAAGTGCAATCCCCTGTAAAAGTTACCTTCGATAAGGAGCATACCAATTTATCTTACTATATCGATAAGGCCGGCGGATTCGGTATACGGCCATGGCGCAAGAGGGCTTTTGTGACATACGCCAATGGCAGGAGCCGCAGAACAAAGAACTTTTTCTTCGCGCATTTTTATCCGAAGATCGAAGAGGGCAGTGTGATCACGATTCCAGAAAGGCCCGAGGGCAGGGAAATTACCAATGCATTGACACAAGGCCTTACTACGGCAGTTCCGCTGCTGCTGGCCTATTTAATTGTACAATTAAAATAATGCCCGCTTTTGAAAACGACTGAATTAATAAGAGGGATATTGCAACGTTTGGCAAGGTTTAAAATACTGATCCTGGCCGCTGGTATAGCAGCCGCGCTATTGTTGTTTTTTTACGCTAAAAGTAAAAGGCCCGTCTATACAGCAAAAGCAACTATTTTTCCACTCACGAGCACCCTGGAAAATTCCCTTTCATCAAATACGTTAAGTGGCATACTGGGATTGGGTGATGCGCCAAAGAGTTTCAGCAGCGAGGCTACTATTAACATCATCGAATTAACCTTAAGCCGTTATGTACGTGAGGCGGTGGCGGCCGAAAGACTGAAATCTTTTGGCAATAAAACCATCACGCAGTTACTCATTGAGGATTATAACAGTAACAGGTCTTTTTTGGAAAAGGATATTCCGCTGCCTGCTGATAGCATTACCGCAACGATCGAAGGGGGCGAATTATTAAAGGCGGGGATCGTTGCGAAAATGAGTAAGAATGGTGTGCTTGAAGTGTATTTCAGTCATGCCAATAAGGCGTTGATCTCACCTGTTTCCTATGTGCTGATAGATAAGGTGTCGCAGTTTTATATCGACCTGAAAATAAAAAAAGCAACAGCGGATTATAATTTTACCGTAAAAAAAATAGATTCTTTAGATGCCATATTAAGCACTGTTGACAGAAGGGCGATCCGCATGCAAAACACTACACTTTTTGCCCCCGACAGGCTTGAGTATGAAATCCCCAAAGACAGGATCAACGCCGACAAACAACGCTATACGCGGCAAAGGGACATATCATTAAATAACCAGGAAGAAGCACTTTGGCGCCTGCAAAAACTGACCCCCATTATTTCAGTATTGGATAAACCGACTGAACCGTTTACCGTAAGTAAACCCTCTGCTTTAATTTATGCAATAATTGGATTAATTACAGGAAGCCTTTTAGCCGCATTTTTATTGGTGTTTGGGTTACTGTATAAGTATGTAAAAAGCGAAATTCACAGGAGCCTGCTGGATGACGAGGTATCTGCGCCGGCAGGATCATGATTTGCGAAAGGCCCATTTGAACATTTCTTTCCAGGTGGCTTTTTTACCATACATTAATATACCGGTCCGGTAGATCTTGCCTGCCATCCAGGTGGTAAATAAAAAGCCTGCGATCAATAGTAGCATTGATGTCGCCAATTGCCAGCCTGGCACGCCGCTCGGGATCCTTCCCATCATCACTATCGGCGAAGTAAAAGGGATCATACTGGCCCACACCATAATCTTGCTGTCAGGCGTGGTCAGGTTACTTGACATAATAATAAATGCAAAGATGATCGGCATCGTGATGGGTAACATCAGTGATTGCGCTTCCTGCGGGTCTTCATTGATCACGCTGCCGATAGCTGCAAAAAGGGAAGCATAAAAAAGATAACCCCCTAAAAAATAAAATACAAAACAACCAATGATCAGGGGCCAGTTTACACCACTCATATTTTTCACCAAGCCTGCTATGTTCGCAGCCATTTCACTGTTTCCGCTCATTCCGCCAGGCATGGATTTATTTGCTTCACCTGCTTGTTGTATTACCTCTGCGGGAAGAAATGCGATGGCCGCTGATGATAAAATCATGATCAGGACCACCCAGAGAAAAAGCTGTGTGAGTCCTACCGCCGCAATGCCAATTATTTTACCCATCATCAGTTGAAAAGGCTTTACGCTACTCACCATTACTTCCGCGATGCGGTTTGTTTTTTCCTCCATTACGCCCCTCATTACCATGGCGCCAAAAATAAACATCGTGATGTAAATTAATATGCCACTTCCAAACCCTACGCCATAGTTAACTGCGGCATTTACTTTTTCTGATTTTCCTTTTTCCGAGGTAAGCCTGTTCTCAATCGTGTACGCGCCGATCGATTGTTTACTGATACTGTCAAGCGTTTCCTTGCGGATACCTTTTTTTTGCAACTGGTTATTTTCATAAGCCTTGTCGAGCCTGTTTTCAATTATTTCCTTGCCGTCCATTCCCAATTGTTTTTTTGAATGGATGGTAAATTTTTTTGTCATGGAATCGTTGTTAAGATCCAGTACGGCGTCATATCCTTTGCTGTCAAAATTAGTGCTGTCGACATTGCTTGTAAATTCAAAATGCATACGTGCCGAATCACTTTTTAAATTTGTCCTGAATATACCTGGCGCATTTACCACCGCGATCTTTTTCAAACTGTCCTTTGATGACATGGCAAAATACGCGCTGCCGAAGATGAACAGGATCATTACGATGGGTAGTAAAAATGTGGAAAGCAAAAAAGTTTTATTTCGTACCCGGGTTATGTATTCCCTTCTGAAGATGAGCCATATCTTATTCATAATAAGTAATTATTGTACGGTTAATGTTGGTGGTTTAACCAGGTTTATTCGTTGTTGAAATTGATGATCTTGCCGGCGCTGTTATCATTTCACTTCCTGGAATTGCCTTGCCCCCGGCGTGCCTTCTACCAGTTTAATAAATATTTCATTCAGCGATGGCAGTACTTCATTGAAAGAATTGATAGCAACATCCTGGTTGATAAAAAACCTCAACACATCATTGGTGGTACTGTCGTGCTGCAGTTTTATCAATAACTGGCTGGGCTGATGTCTGATCACCTCAAAAATATAAGTCATTAAATTTTCCGGGCCGGTTGTTATCCCCAGCTTGTAGATATTTTCCTTGAACTTATTTTTAATATCTGTGACAGTGCCGTCTAATAATTTTTCTCCTTTATTAACCAATACGATATGGTCGCATATTTCTTCTACCTGTTCCATGCGGTGCGTGCTGAATATTACGGTGCTGCCCTTTTTGGCCAGGTTAAAAATTTCATCCTTTATCAGGTTGGCGTTTACCGGGTCCAGTCCACTGAATGGCTCATCAAGTATAATTAATTTGGGCTCGTGCAACACCGTCGTTACGAATTGTAATTTCTGGCTCATGCCTTTGCTGAGGTCCTCTACTTTCTTGTTCCACCAGCTTTCCATTTCAAATTTTACGAACCACTCTTTAATTTTTTGTGTAGCATCGGATTTAGACAAGCCTTTTAATTGTGCGAGGTAGAGCGCCTGCTCGCCTATTTTCATTTTTTTGTACAAGCCTCTTTCTTCCGGCATGTAGCCAATGTAGCCAACATCATTTACCGGGTCATACTTTTTGCCGTTGAAAATTATATGGCCGCTATCCGGGTAAAATATCCCCGTGATCATACGCAGCAAGGTTGTTTTACCGGCGCCGTTTGGTCCAAGCAATCCGAAAATACTGCCCTGCTCAATATTAAAACTGATATCGTCCACCGCCTTTTGTGTTGCGAAATATTTTTTCAGGTTGTGGAGTTCTAAAATATTCATCGATAACTAATTTGTATGTAAGATTAATAAAAAAAAAAT
>JBDSLD010000006.1:0-16166 GCA_039916545.1 Ferruginibacter sp. | reverse complement strand
TACATCTTTTATCACCGGCCTGGTATCATTGCTGTCGCGATGTTCATGCTGTAATTTAAACTTTTCCAGATTTGGTTTATACTTTCCGGGCCGATGCAACTCGTACTGGTAGACGGTCTGACCCAGCTCATACATAAATGGCCAGCCTATGGTTTCATAATCGTATTTATCATCATTGAGTACCCCATCGCTATTGGCATACAGTGTTGACGTAAGCATGAATTCTATTTTATGCTTAAAGTCTACGATATAAGAAACATCGATTAAAAACCCGTATGCCCAGCCAACTTTATTAAAAACACGGATGTAGGAAGGCACCTGGTGATTGGCATTCCTGAAATAAAATTTTACGTAACTGTCATAGTACTGCGCGCTGTCATATTTCGGATAATTGGTTTCTGAAGGGTACTGGGACAAATACTGGTAAAGAAATTTGTAATCAGCCGCCTTTAAATTAAACCGTTGTTTAACTGGTACTGACTGTGGAAATAAAACTGATTGTAGCATTTGCTGCAAATATTCCAACGGCAAATTGTTGACCCTTGTAAAATCGATCGGTTCATTGATAAGGCTGTCTTTATTGTTATAATGTGCCCTGCCCACCTTGATCGTTTTACCAAAATAAAAAGAGTCGGTATTGTAAGCAGCGGGCTGCTCATAAATTAAACTTCCATCGGCGTTAATGAACCGCAAAGGATTTGTATGGCGGTTATCTTCGGCTGACAAGCCAAGGAATTGCCGGGTAATGCGAGTGCTGCTGTAGCCTTTTTCATGCAGGTTCCTGTTGATGGACCGCTGACCAACGAACTCATACAAGCGATTATAGGAATCATTGTCGCTAACAAGAAAAGCCTTTTTTATATAATGCGCGATGGAAGGAAATAAGTTTTGTGCAGTACTATCATTGTAAACTTTTGTTTGCCTGGCATAATTGCTATCGATCTGGAGAGCCGTATATTTATTTACATTTTTTATATTTAAGCTATTCAGCTTTTCTAAAGCCAGTAGTGCAAGTGGCAGTTTTACCGTAGATGCCGGATTGAAATAAAGGTTGCTATCTGTATTAAAATAATAATTTTTAAAGGAAGGGGTATTGTTTTGATCTCTGTTGATCTGCGTATAAATTACCTGTAAACGGAATTCGTCTTTTTCTTTCAGCACTTTTTGTAGGAGCGGATTGCCATTGCGCAGCAGTATCTCCTGTAACAGGCTGTCAGTTTTGGGTTGGGCGAAAACCGTCGTATTGCATAGCAAATAAAAGATCAACCAGTAGTATTTCATTGTATTGAAGTTAGTGATCGAAAAAACTTCTGTAAATCTATGTAAGAAAAATGTTTTTTCGGAAACCTTAAGATAGAAAGCATGTCGCAGTACCAGCTTTTAGAAATAGACCTTCGGTTGTTGGGCAAAAGACACAACAACGGCGAGCCGAGTAATGCAGAGGTTTTTGACTTTCTATTCTGATTAACAACTGAACACTGGCCATCCAATCACCATCTATCCAAACCCAATAATTTTTTTCCTAACGGAGATAATTCAGCTGTAGTATATTTTTCCTTTTCCCAATTACGTGGGTCACCGGGAAAGGCATAACCTTCGGGTGCTATCCTATCTCTCCAGGATGTGATCCTCCATTGGCGCAGTTCTTCATTATCTTCTTCAGCCGGCATCATGGAAATATATTGTGCGATGCGTACCTTGTTGGCGGAGTTATTCGGCCTGATGCCGTGTGGCTCAGAACTATTAAATATGAGCAGGTCACCGGCTTCCATTTTTATTTTTTCCAGTCCGAACCCTGTGGTGTCAGGTTTGAAATGATTGCGGTCTCCGGGCTGTGTTAATTTCCAGGTGTCATAGGTGCGGAAAAGTTCCGGGATACATTGAAACCCACCCATGTTCTCATCCGTTTGATCAGCCAATGCAAGTACGCCCTGCACATTTTGTGGTTTCGTTTCGGGATCATAATCCCAGTGAATAAAACCTTTGTATTCGTGACCGGGACGCAGCGGAAAATTCAGATTGGCCCGGTCAATCGTACACCATAATTTTTCCGTTCCCCAGATATCTGCAAAGGCCGCATGAACTTTTGGCACCTGGCGGTTATCCCACAATGCCTGGTGGTTATACACTTCAACCATACCCGTGTGCGTTAGTTCTTTCATCTGCATTTCCGCACGTGCGGGCGCATACCAGGTTTCAGGATCAGCAGGGTCTTTTTCATCAAACTCCCATAAAAAATCCGCAGTTCTTTTTACCTGTTCTTTGGGCACTGCATTTTTAATGACCACATAACCATTGTGTTTCCAGCATTTCCAGTCAGCTTCACTAAGTACGCGTAATGGTGCGCCATCGCTGCGATCACTTAGTTTGATCTTGCTGCTGGTAGCAGTCGAAGGATTGCCCGGGATATCTTTGTGGACATTTTCAGGAGCCATCGTTGCAGCCATCCCGGTGGCAATTGTTTGTTGTTGCATAATACAAGTTTTGTTCGTTAATGATAAAACAAAATTCATCAAATATCCAGGTTGCCTCAACATCTGGAATGACCATTTTATGCTCTCCATTGACAACTTTCGTAGATTTTTAAGCAATAAATTACCTTTACAGGATAACAACGAGCTATTATGAAAATTCAACGGGAAGAGGTGATACCGGGCAAGGGCCAATCATTCAGGCTATTCAAGCCAAGTTTAAAGAACCACTTTTACTGGCACTATCATCCTGAATATGAATTGGTGTATGTGGAAGCTACCGCCGGTATCCGGCATGTTGGGCAGCATGTGTCGGGTTACCTGGAGAGTGACCTTGTCCTGATTGGCGCTAATATCCCGCACCTGAATTTTGATTATGGTTTAAAAACGGAATACAAACAAATCGTGGTTCAGCTAAAAGAAAATTTTTTAGGAGATGCTTTTAAGCACACACCGGAATTTACCGCGATCGAAAAACTTTTAAAAAAGGCTCATCTCGGACTGTCGTTCAGCGGCAGCACAAAAATAAAAGTGGTGGAGAAATTGAGGTACATGCAAAGTCTTAATCATTTCGAACAACTGTTGACGCTGTTACAAATATTGCAACTGCTGGCCGCCGCCGATGAAGTACTGTTGCTGAATGAAATGGATACCAGTATCAGGATTTTTATGAATGACAAGATCCGGATGTCATCTGTGTATGAATATATTAATACGCATTTCGATCAAAGTCCGGATGTAAATGAAATTGCGTCCGAAGTGCATTTGAGTACTGCGGCGTTTTGCCGGTACTTTAAAAAGCAAACTAAAATGACCTTTACGGAATTTGTAAATCAATACCGGGTGAACCAGGCGAAAACACTTTTATTACAGGATAAAAGTATTTCAGAAACCTGCTATGCTATTGGCTTTGACAGCATCTCCTATTTTAATAAGCTCTTTAAAAAAAGTACGGGTGAAAATCCTTCCGCGTTTAAAAAGCGGCACCTGCAACAGTGATCAAAGCTTAATTATTTTGGTTAAATTATCGTTTAATGATGACGGCATCTTCGATAAAAAATTATTTATGATGACGGTTGAAGAAACGGGTAAGTATAATTTCATATATTCATGAAGTGTATATATAATCTAACCAATAACTAACAACATGAGATTAATTTTTATCCCCTTGCTATTTTTATCCCAATTGTTATTTTCGCAAAAAGCAACTACTACAAATAAAACAGCTGTATTGGCGTCTGTTGAAAAACATCAGCAGGAACTGATCAAGCTGAGCGACCAGGTATGGGGCTTTGCAGAAATAGCTATGAAAGAAACCAGGTCGGCCAAAGTGCTGGCTGATTACGCCGAAGCACAGGGATTTAAAGTAACAAGAGGTGTAGCGGATATTCCGACAGCTTTTATTGCTGAATATGGTAGTGGCAAACCTATCATTGGTATCCTGGGTGAGTTTGATGCATTGCCGGGCTTGTCACAAAAGGCACAAGCCACCAGGGATCCATTGGTTGCCGGCGCTCCCGGACATGGTTGCGGCCACAATATGTTTGGCGCCGGAAGTCTTGGTGCTGCATTGTCTATAAAAGAACTGATCGCTGCAGGCAAGTTGAAGGGTACCATCCGCTTTTATGGAACGCCTGCCGAAGAAGACCTGGCGGGAAAAGTGTACATGGCAAGAGCCGGGTTATTTGATGACCTCGATGTATGTCTCGACTGGCACCCGGATTACGAGATCAAGGCAAACATGCAAAGTTCCCAGGCGGTTACAGATTATTCCATTTCATTCAAAGGTAAAAGTGCGCATGCCGCTGCAGATCCGTGGAATGGCCGCAGTGCCCTGGATGCAGCAGAATTGTTTAACATAGGTATTAATTTTTTGAGGGAACATGTAAAGCCAAGTGTGCGCATGCATTATGTATATACTAAAGCAGGACAGGTACCAAATGTGATACCGGCTGAGGCAAGTGTTTGGTTGTGGATACGGGATTCTAAACGAAGCGGCGTGGCAGAAGTGAGCGAGCGCATGAAAGATATTGCAAAAGGCGCCGCATTGATGGCGGGTGTGGACTACGAGATTAAATTAAATAGTGGCCTGTACGAAATATTGATAAATGAAACTGGTGCGAAAGCGCTGCAACAGAATTTGAATTTGGTTGGCCCGATCACTTATACAAAAGCAGAACTGGCTTTTGCAGACAGTATCATGACCGCATATGGGTCGGAACAAAAAGGCATTAATGGGAATATCAAGCCGCTGGAAGTCACGAAAGAAGATCCTGTTGGTGGCTCCACAGATGTGGGCGATGTAAGTTATATTGTGCCGGAAATTTCCTTGCTTACAACTACTGCTCCTTTCGAATCACCCTGGCATTCATGGGTGGTGGTAGCTTGCGGAGGCATGAGTATCGGGCACAAGGGAATGCTATTTTCCGCAAAGGCCCTGGGCACCACGATGGTAGACCTCTTTGAAAATGAGCAATTAAGGAATGATATAAAAAAGGAATTTTTAAAAAGAAAAGGTAAAGAGGTTTGGAAAGCGATGCTGCCGGATGGGTTGCCTCCGGTACCGAAGGAGTAGTTTTTTTCACTCAGAGGAGCAAAGGCGCAAAGAATGCTTTTATAAAGTTATTAGCTGGTCCGTAGTTAAAATACGATTATAATTCTGAACTTGATGCGGTAATAATTCGTCTTATGAAATATTTATTGATAATCCTGATAATTTTTGGTTTTACAAATTGCTATTCGCAATTCGCGTCTATCGGGCAGTATAAAGATTCTATCAATGGATTTGCAATAAATATCCCCGTTGGTTGGCGGTACGGGGTAAATAAAAGTTATCCCGATCTTCAATTGCTGGCTTACAGGAGCCCGGTTGACACATCAGATCAACCACATGAAAATTTTAATATTAATATTTTTAAAAAAGAAAACTCTTCTTTAAACAGGGAATACGAAAAATTTATCAACGCCCAAAAATCAACAAACGACTTCAATTTAAAAGAAGCAGATTCAATAGTGATACATGGACAATTATTTAAGTGGATCATTGAAACACACAAAAATGAGGTCAATGCTGAACCGATGAATAATTATGTATTCCTCACCTATAAATCGGGTAAAACTTATATATTAACATTCGCGGCCTATTCTAAATCTTTTCAAAAATATCGGCAACTATTTTATCAAATTGCCAATACATTGATCCTTTAAAATTGTCGCCCCCAACTAAATCTATCATATGAACATCCATTTTCTTGATTCAATTATTTCCCCTGATTGGCTTAAATACGGCTTTACAGGCCTGGCAGCAATATTTGGCCTCTTGATGTACTTCATTTTTAAACCGCTTATTGCAAATGACAGTAATAAAAAATTATGGATCATTTTGTTCATGGTCGTTTCTCTAATCATACTATCGATGGGTGGCTTTTATGTTTATAGCGGTGACAAATTAAAAGCTACCAATACAAAAACAGTGGACTCGTTAATCCTTCGGATTGCCAGCCTGGAAGAGAAACTGCAAATTTATTCCGGGAAAACCCCGGAAATAGAGACTCTGGTGAAAAAAATAAATGACAACAAACATAGTTTTGATTCTTTAGACAAGCTAAATCAAAACCTTGACCTGAGCGTAAAATCCCAACAAACGCTGATAACGGGGCTGGTCTCCAGATCCATCATAGAATCAATTGAAAATGATATGACGGCTACGGAAGGCAAAGGCGGGCTACCACAAAACTACCCGGATGTAGAATTTAAGCGTTTGCAACGGGCAGTATTTCTTAATTTTTATTCTTTTAATGGCAATAAAGAAATCTTAAAACAAACGCTGAATGCCCTTCAAAAACAGACCGGGGATATAAAGTCTTCGACCATAAATCGATTGCTTTCCATATTCCCTGCCCTTATGAGGCAAAAATATAATTGGCTCAAAAACCAGGCTATTCCGGAATTGGAGAAGAGTATTGCTTACCTAAGGGATAACCCAATGGTACAGGAAACAGTTCATGCGAACGTAAAGCTGCCAAAGGAAATATGGATCATTCCTATTGAAGATAAATTTTGCAATGTTGCTTTTGTAGCTGACTTGGTCGGGCTGAAAAAAGAAAAGGAACTGTTAGCTAATAAATTGATCGAGCAATAAAGACTGCATATTATAATGCTTGATTTTGATAAATTTTTCACAGCGCCAACCAACTGATTTTTTTCCAAATGACAAATGCTGCAAGAGCCGCTTTAACTAACTTGCGATAATGGAAGAGTTATTATTATACATTTTAAAATTTGGCAATCTTAATCAACACCAGGTGGAATTGATCACAAGTAAGGCGACTGAATTAACACTTCGGAAAGATGAATATTACCTGGAAGCCGGGAAAATTGCCCGCCAGTTTGGCTTCGTTTTAGATGGAATTGCCCGGGTTTGTTATTATAATAATAAGGGCGAAGAGATCACCAAATATTTCATCGAAGAAAACAATATCCTGGTGGATCTGACCAGTTTTGACAATGAAACCCCTTCAACTTCTTATGTGCAGGCTGTTACCGATTGCAGGTTGATCGTTTTCTCTAAACAAGATTGGCAGGAACTGTTGCAAACCATCGTTGGCTGGGACACAATTGTACATAAAATCACTTCTAAGGCATTGCTGCAAAAAATAGAAAGGATCAGCCCACTGGTTGCCGAAGATGCCACTTCACGCTATTTGAAGTTCCTGGAAATATATCCCACGGTTGTCAACCGTATCCCGCTTTCTTACGTCGCTTCTTATTTAGGCATTACACAATCTTCACTCAGCAGAATCAGGAAAAATATCCGCTAAATTACTTTTTGCCAAATGGCAAATGATTCCATTTTTTAATGATGCAATTTTACATCATTAACAAAAAAATAAAAATGAAATCAGTATTAATTACAGGAGCCAATAGAAGCATTGGTTTGGAAATAGCAAAACAGTTGTCGAGAAAAGGGCTTTTTGTCTATTTAGGAACACGCGATCTGGAAAAAGGCGAAGCGGTAGTAAAAGAATTAAATGAAAATGGATTTGAAAACATCCGGGCCATCCAAATTGATGTTACCAAACCCGATACAATCCTGGCTGCTAAAAAAATTGTCGAAAGTGAACAAGGCTGTTTGGATATTTTGATAAACAATGCCGGCATAAGCAAAGGATTTCCTGAGAGTGTCTTGACTACTTCCATCGAAGACATTCAGGATGTATTTGATATCAACTTCTTCGGCGTGATCAGTGTTACCCAGGTGTTTTTGGAATTGCTTAAAAAATCTGAAAGTCCGCGGATCAGTAACATTACTTCCGGCCTCGGATCCCTGACATTGCACAACGACCCCGGCTGGAAATATTATAATGTTAAACTGGCCAGCTACATCCCATCGAAAGCGGCTTTAAACGCCTTTACTATTTTACTGGCTTATGAATTGAAGGACCTGCCCTTCAAAGTAAATGCGATTGACCCGGGTTATACTGCCACAGATTTTAACCATCACAGTGGGCCAGGAACAGTTGAAAGTGCGGCAGCTTTTATCATTAAACATACACTAACAGATGAAAATGCACCAACGGGTAAATTTTTTAGCAACGATATGGAGGATGGAAGTGAAGTGAGTCCGTGGTAAAAAAGAGGGTGATGTTGGGAAAGGATTTTTATTTGTAACTCTTCAATTGTAATTACAATTATCTCAGTTCTATTCTTCACCGAAGATCAATTGTTAAAAAATAGTTTGCATTACATTCAATTGCAGTTGCGGGTTGCAGGGCACCTGGAGTCCTTAATATTGTATTTAGCCCTGATTTCAGCAGCCGTTACTGCAATTGAAGTGGTAATATCAAATGTACATGCGGCCCATACCAGTTAGTTTGGTAGCGTCGCCATTGGTTGCGTGCTTCGGATTGAAGCAACTTACTTTTCCAGAATTTACCCTTCTCCTTAAACCGCATCAGATAAAGACGTGAACGTAAAGTCCCTGATCTTCATCGGTGGTATCAGCGCATGTATCCCCGACTCGCCGCTTACTGTGCGTACCGGCTTACCCAGTGCTTCCAGATTGTTCAGCATGATGACCGCGCTTTCATTAAAGCGGAAATTTTTGATCGGGAATTTTATCTGGCCATTTTCGATATAAAAAGTCCCGTCACGGGTAAGGCCGGTGTAAAGAAGCGTCTGTGGATCCACTTCCCTGATATACCAAAGCCTGGTCACGAGAATTCCCTTTTCGGTGCCTTTAATCAGTTCTTCCAGGGAAGCATTGCCTCCTTCCATGATCACTGCATCTGGTGAGGGCGTGGCTTTTACCGACTTTTTCCCGGCCCAATAACGTGAGTAATATAAGTTCTTAACTACACCTTTTTCGATCCAGCTGATCTTTTCCTGCGGACGACCGTCACCGTTCCAGGGACTGGTTGGCAATTCCGGGTTTTGCGGATCTGAATAGATAGTTACTCTTTCATCCACCAGTTTTTCACCCAGTTTTGTTTTGCCATCGGCCTTGCTTAAAAAACTGCGTCCCTCATCCGCACTACGTGCATCCAAATTAAAAAATAGTGTTTCAAGCAACACGATGCCGGCTTCAGGTTCGAGTATCACCGTATATTTTCCGGGCTCGATTGCCTTTGCGCTACCTGAACCCGCTGCTTTTTGAGCAGCATATTTTGTTACGGCCGTTACATCCAATTTATTTACATCGTTGTATCCCCTCGATGCATACCCGGAACCCTTTCCATCTTTGGTTCTTAAGGTGACGTTGAAATTTACATTGGTTGAAGTGTTGTAAGCGAACAATCCCTTTGAATTCATCATCGCAGAAAACCCTGCGCTGTTCTCTAAAAAACCAGCGGCGGTCAGGTTGCTTTGCTTTGATATTTCCAGGCTCTTTGCAACGGCGTCCGTGCGGTACTTAGGATCGATCGCCGCTGTAGCCGGTTCAAATGTTTTAGATTGAGCCAGGTATGTTTGCGGTCCGAGGAAAGGGACGTACTCCGGGTTTTCGGGAGCCAGTTGTGCCAGCTCTTCCGAACGCCTTACGACTTTCTCCAGGGAGGCGTCATCAAATTCATTGATCGTGGCGATGCCCGATTTTTTTCCGAAAGAAGAGGATACTACCAGTGTATTTTGTGTGATACCGCCACTCGTGGAAACAGCGTTGCGGGCATAACGTATATTGCCACCATCTGAACCATATAAATTTACTTCGCATTCATCGGCCTTGGAATAGGCCAACACTTTTTTCAACAATGCCATGGATGCTTCTTTCGTTAACAGTGCCATATTTTATATTTTTCTTGCTGTATTAATTATGTTTACTCCATTGAAACGCGTGGTCGATGAACCATGCGATACGGCGCTGATTTGTCCCGGCTGCCCCTTGCCATCAAAGAAAGAGCCGCCTAACCGGTAGTCTTTTTCGTCTGCAACAGCTGCGCAAGAGTTCCAGAATTCCTGCGTGTTCGATTGGTAGGCGACATCGCGCAGCATACCTGCTATTTTGCCATTTTTAATTTCATAATAAAGCTGGCCGCTAAATTGAAAATTATAACGTTGCTGGTCAATAGAAAATGAGCTGTCACCAACAATGTAAATTCCTTTTTCTACATTTTTGATTAAATCAGCAACACTCAGTGGTGTTTTACCTGGTTGCAGCGATACATTGGGCATGCGCTGGAACTGTACATCGCTCCAGTTATCAGCAAAGCAACATCCCTGTGACGCGTTTAAGCCGAGGATATGCGCCTGGTCGCGAATAACCTGGTAGTTGACCAACACGCCATCTTTGATCAGGTCCCACTTGCCGGTTTGCACGCCTTCATCATCATAACCGACTGCGCCAAGTGAGCCTGGCTGAGTTTTATCGGCAACAATATTTACATTCTTATTTCCAAAATTAAATTTCTTCGATTCCCATTTATCCAACGTCAAAAAGCTCGTTCCTGCGTAATTCGCCTCGTAACCCAATACCCGGTCAAGTTCGGTAGGATGGCCGACTGATTCATGGATAGTGAGCCATAGGTTGGTAGGATCCAGTACAAGGTCATATTTACCGGCCTCTACTGATTTTGCCACCAGCTTCTCCCCTACCTGTACGGCTCCGAGGCTGGCGTCTTCCAGCATATCGTAGCGATTTTTATACAGGCTCGTTACGCCCTTTATTTTTTCTGATTCGGATGGCACCAGGTATTCATAGCCCATGCCCCTTGGCGCGCTTAATGCGTTGCGTGTTTCAAACTTGCCGGTTTTTGCATCGATTTTTGTTATGGTAAATGTCGGCCAGATGCGATGGACATCCTGGTCAATATATGAGCCGTCGCTGGAGGCAAAATATTTTTGCTCGTTGACAGCAAAGATGATGGAGTTCACATAATTGGCGCCATTTTTTAAAGCGACGCCATTGACGGCCATCAGCAAATCCAACTTTTCCTTCATTGGCACATCGAAGACATTTTTTTCGATGGGTGCTTTCCACGAAACTTCACCGTATCCCTTCTGAGGCGCCAGCTGCACGGGTTCGGTCAACAGCCGGGCATTTTCCTTGGCGATCACCACCGCCAGCTGGGCGGCTTTGGCAATACTATCGTTATCCATAGAATCGGTTGCTGCAAAACCCCAGCTGCCATTGGCAATTACACGGATGCCGATCCCATAGGATTCAGTATTGACAATATTCTGTACTTTATCTTCCCTCGTTACAACATATTGATTCAGGTACCTGCCGATCCTGACATCTGTGTAAGTGGCGCCTTTGGAACGTGCTTCGTTTAAAGCTACGTCCGCCATTCTTTTTTTAACAGCGACATCAATGGTGTACCAGGGAGCGTCTAAAGGAACATTGTTTCCAAGGACCGGAATCTGGGGAAGCATTGTAGCACCTAATCCCATGCCGGTCATGTATAAAAAGTCTCTTCTTTTCACAAAAGCATTTTAGTTGGTGAAGAAAAAAAATCCGGGAAGCGAAACGTATATGCAATATAAGATATTGATGCATACGTTTCAAATCCCGGTGACAATTTATGATGAAAGGCTGGTGACTTGCTGAAAGATCAATAACCCCAGCTCTTCATAATTTTATAATCCTCTGCGGTACATTCGATCGGTGTCTTTCCCTGGTAGGATTCCTGTTCTATGATGAAATCTGTTGTACCTCCCGTCTTTTTGCCAAGGTCAACTATTTCTTTTACAGGTAAAATTCCTTTGCCAAGAATCGTACTTTCGTAAGCATCATTCATTTCCCCTTTATCTTTTGCTTTGATCTCGTCCTTTACGTGCATACTTGCAAATCTGCCCGGGTATTTTTTTATGATCTCCAGTGCCCTGCCGCCTGCGCCGTACATATTTCCAACATCTATTTGCTGAATGACCAGGGCCGGGTCTGTATGCTCCAATATTATGTCGTAGATCTTCTTATCATTCAGCGAATATTTGAATTCGAAATCGTGGTTATGGTATCCAAACTTCATACCTGATTTCTGGCAAAGCTCCCCACATTTATTGAATACATCCAGGAAAGCAAGCAGGCCACCATAATCCTTACGGAGGTTCTCATCGAGCCAGGGACTGATCACATATCGTTGTCCCGCTGTAGCGGCATCCTCTACCGTCTGCTTCCATACATCTGTAAAATCTTTGGTGGTTTTATCCCAATGTTTATCAGCCATCACCGTATGGCCACTGGGCATTTTTAAATCAAGGTCGTCTAATATTTTTTTAAACTCCGTTGCGCTGTAACCATAAAACTTCCTGTCTCCGTAATTGGCGTGCTCCACATTTTTATAACCGATGGCCGCAATTTGTTTCAGTGTACCCAGCGGATCCTTTTTCATTTCATCGCGAACCGAATACAATTGAATACCCAAAATAGTAGTTGCGGCATTTTGTTGGGCAAAGATGCTGTTGGGTAACAGCATGGAGCCGGCAAGGGAAAGAGAGCCGCTTACTAAAAATTTCCTTCTTGATAATTTCATTTTTTTTAGATTTAATTTAGAGAATAAAGTCTTATTTAGAAAGTTTATTTAATATAAAAATATTGATCAAAAATTAGGTAAGTGACGTTCGCCGTCTAATTCACCCGGCATAATTTAATACTATTTTACACCTTGCTTTCTTTTATTTTCATTTGTTCCGGATCCCAGTAGATTACTTTTTTTCCAAAATAACTTTCATTGCAAGCCAATGCCGGCGCGGCCGCCCTGAATCCAAAAACGGCATCTTCCACAACCGGTTTACCTGATCTTACGCTATCGAAAAAATTAGTATGGTGCTGCAAATGCTCATTAAAATCCTTGGGTTCTTTATAAACAATGTCTGGCTTTGTCATTCGCTTTTGTTGCTCCGGCGTGTACTGTTGGTTATACTTTTGCAGCAAGGTGTCCTGCATCGCTTTCGGATAAGTTGTAAGGGCATCCCATCCTCCTATGCCAGGCGCCTTCGACATTATGCTATGGTGCACTGTCAGGCCGTCCCAGCCTATGTCGATGGTTCCCTCGTCGCCTACAAACCTTATCACTTCAGAGCCGCCGGTGCCACTTACAAAGTTCACCTGTAGTGTCAGTTGAAAAGGCGAATGCTCCGGTGTTTCGGGATATTGCATGATGGCCGTCATCACATCAGGGACATTGCGGCCATCTTTCCAGTAACTCAATTGCCCGGAAGCAAATATAGACGTCGGCCCTTTTGAGCCCGTAATTACATGCGTACCTGAAAGCAGGTGAACGAATAAGTCGCCGGCCACACCTGTACCGAATTCTTTATAATTTCTCCACCAGAAGAATTTTTTAGCATCATAAGCGGTCTTCGGCATACCGGCAATGTACCTGTCCCAGTCGACGGTTTCGGGTGATGCATCCGACGGCATCGTATATTCCCAGGCGCCCAGGGCATCCTGCCGGTCGTAAATTGCATTTACCATATTCAGCTTCCCAATTTCACCTGATTTATACAATTCATGTGCCTTGGCATAAACAAGGCTGCTTACGCGCTGGCTGCCTACCTGCATGACCTTATTGCTTGATTTTTGTGCAGCGATCACCCCTTGCCCTTCATTGATTCGGTGCACCATTGGCTTCTCGCAATACACATTTTTTCCTTTTTGCAGGGCATCCTTCGTGATGCGTGCATGCCAATGATCACCCGGGGCCACGATGACGGCATCGATGTCTTTCCTTTCCAAAATTTTACGGTAATCATTGGTCGTAAAAAGATCACTGCCATACAATTCTTTTGCCCGTTCCAGCCTGCCGGTGTACAGATCGCAGGCGGCAACCAGTTGTACGCCGGGAACTTTCAAAGCGGTACTGGTATTATTGTAACCCATGATGCCCATACCGATAACGGCGACATTAATTTTATCATTGGAAGAAATTTTCCTTTCGTAGCGGATGGTACGTTCCTCAATTTTTTCTTCAGCCGCCAAAGCCGTTAAAGATCCAGCGCCCAGTGCCAGCGAAGTGCCTGAAAGCTGTTTTAGGAATTTTCTCCTGGATGACTGTTGATTGTTGTTTTGCATGGTGATGATTTTATAAAATAGCGATCGTTAACAACAGCATATTAAGAAATAAATTTAAGGAAGTTTTTATAACAATAAGATACAAAAAAAACTTTAGATTTTAATCGCTTATGCTGAGGTCGTTTTAAAAAGATGCATATTCCAGTTTCGAAGGCCCCGCGTGTCGCAGCGGGGTTTTCACCGCATATGGTTTGATTGAGAAAACCTTTATCCGTGAAACCCTGCTGTAAGAAGGTAACCAGGCATTAAAAAGAAGCTACCCTGCATTCCAGGAATGTCCTGCATCATGCGTCGGGGTCTCACGCATGAAACTTTTATACTTGAATAGTAAACGTGAAGACCGCCGCCAGACGCCGGTTTGGCACCCAGCTACTGAGCATTTAGTACAAGGAATAGTATTCGTTGTAAAAAAGATGCAGATTGGACTTCATTTTTAATATAGTATATTTATTTATTCTATCAAACCCCTTATCATGACTCCTTACTTTCCTTACAAAAATTGCCTGCGAATAGTGTTGGGCGCGTCGTTGCTTTTCTTAATTGAGCAAGGGCATGTACAGGCCCAGGCCAAACCCGCGTCAACAACAGGGTACAGTAAAGCTTCCTACAAAGTTTCACAGACTGGTACCTTTTTTAAAACCTGGTTGATTGCAGGCCCTGTTGCAATAAGTACCGACACGATCGAACCAGATAATGCAGCGCAGGAACAAGCTTTTAAAACAGATATTATTTCCGGTGTAAATGTTGTTGCCGGCAAGCCGTTGCCACCGGTAAACATTAAAGAAAAAAATCTTACCTGGCAACTCATTTCTTCCAGCCAGGATATCATCGACCTGGATTCTATTTATAAAAAAAAGGATTATGTCTATGCATATGCGTTAGCTGAAATCAATGCCCCTGCGGCAACCAACATACTTCTCGCAATAGGTAGCGATGATGGGGTTAAAGTATGGCTCAACGGAAAACTGGTGCACGATATGTGGATGCCGCGCGGAGTAGTAAAAGACAATGACCTGGTACCATTAAAACTTATAAAAGGCAGTAATCAGATATTGCTGAAAATACAGGACGGCAATGGCGGTTGGGGCTTTGTAGCGAGGATACCCGACAAAGCCGCATTGTCTACCCAGTTGAGCATCGCAGCGGGGAATGGTAACCTTGATAAAATCAATATGCTGTTGGAGGCCGGGGCCGATGTAAATGCGCCGGACGAAAATAACATTACCCCGTTGATGGCTGCGAAAGTAAGTGGCAGAGATGATGTTGTTAAATTATTGCTGAAGAAAGGTGGCCAGGATAAACCCGTTCCATCTGCAGAGGTACTAACCGATAATTTATATAAGGTGTTAAAAGGAAAGATAAGTCCGGGCATTGCCATACTGGTAGCAAAAGATGGTAACATTTTGTATAGAAAAGGGTTTGGATATGCGGATATAAAAAACAGGGTCCAGGTTACGCCCGATACGAAGTTCAGGATAGGTTCCGTGACCAAACAATTTACTGCTGCCGCAATTTTAAAATTGCAGGAAAATAATTTGTTAAGCGTTAATGATAAGCTGTCAAAATTTATTCCCGACTTTCCCAGGGGTGATGAGGTTACCATTCACCAGTTGCTGACGCATATCTCTGGCATTCATAGCTACACAGGAAATGATTATTTCCTGGACCGGGTCACCAGCACAATTTCTCCGGATTCTCTTGTTAGCCTGATCAAAAAAGACCCGTATGATTTTAACCCCGGAGAAAAAATGTTGTACAATAATTCAGGCTATTTTTTGCTGGGATATATCATTAGCAAAGTATCCGGTAAGCCCTACGCCGACTATCTCAAAGAAACATTTTTTGACCCGTTGGGTATGAAAAATACGGGAATTCATTATGCCGGGATCAAGTTGGAAAACGAAGCAAAAGGCTATGCTGGAAACAGCGACAATTACAAAGAAGCACTCAATTGGAATATGTCATGGGCCGGGGGTGCAGGCGCCATTTATTCTACTTTGGATGACCTGCTGAAATGGAACCTGGCATTACATAGCGGCAAGGTGCTGAGTCAAAAAAGTTTTGAGGCTGCAACGACACCTGCTGTTTTAAAGAATGGCACACCACCATCTATGAAATACGGTTACGGACTTGGGTTAAATGAATACAGGGGCCAGGCCACAATCGGTCATAGCGGTGGCTTGCAT
>JBDSLD010000005.1:0-10771 GCA_039916545.1 Ferruginibacter sp. | reverse complement strand
ACAAATTGAAATATCGCTTTATGGCTGCAATAAAAAAATCAATCCTGGAGGGAGCTACGGATAAAGCTCTGTGAAAACATGAAATTATTTTTGAAAAAACTCAAAATTTAACAGTTGAAGGGGGGGTGCTGCAATGTGGGTTAATAGAACCCCAGACAGAATTCTCGGTTGATACCCCGATGCCCGCTTCAAAAGTGGCGCCGATCTTTACTTCTCCCCAGATGTTTACGTTATTATTTTCAGCAGCCAGGAAACGCAACGCTGTTTCAGCCGTGCTGCTGGTTGACCAGAAACTCGAACTGTTGTCACCGGGAGGATCGTGTAAAACCATCAAAGGCAATTCAGGTGAAACAGTGGTAAATGTGCCGGTATTTGTTTTGATCCCCTTTACCACTACGTTTTTGCTGGCAGTAGCCGTTCTGCCGTACACATCTTTAAATTGTAAAAAGAAGGTCTTGTAATAAGGCGCCACAATATTTGGTATTCCGCCTTTCAGCGTTAGCTGCGCCGTGCCATTAGTGGTTCGATAAATAAGGGTATCGTTGATATCGTCGCCCTGGATATTGGTGAACAGCGTACCGGTGGTATCCGTAACCGGACAGCCGAAATTATTGACAACCGGGCCCTGGTAAACTTTGATGGTAAAGGTTTTTTCAATTCCCTGTTGCATCACTGTAAATGAATTGGTAGCTACAGGTTTTGCCAGGCAAACATTGTCCAGCCCTATCAGTTGGATAACCGGCGCCCGCTGGTAAATGAGGTCCAGCGAATCATTGGCGATCGTTACATCTCTCACAAGTGAATCTTTTGGAACAGTGGTATTAAAAAACGCCAGCAGGTCGGGAGAGTTTACATTGCCGCCGGCTTTTGGCGTAAAACTGATTAACCGGACAGCGTATTTCCTGGCAGGCAATACAATGGAATAAGTGCCGCTACCGGGATTGGTAGTTACTCTTTTTCTAAAACAACCTGTACGTGGATTGCCGTCGGCATCGTTAGGAATGATATCCGAAAATTCCAGCACAGCGGTGCCGATATAATCGTTGCAACCCGCAGTCAATTTACCGGAAATAGTATGCGTGCTAACATCTTTGAAATTGATATCGGCTACATTTTGCGTCACCGCTACATTTGTAAATACCGGCTCAAATACATGATTTTTAAAGCGCGGCTCAATTTTATACGTTCCGGGATCCGTTACCGTGGCGGCATAACTGCCGTATTCACCGCCTTGCTCTATCTGGCCGGTCTTTGTAAAATAGGAATCGTTCTTGTACATATCCACGCTATCCAGCGGACAAACGATCGTTTGCGGCTGACCATTCTCATTTACGCAACCGACGCATTCCTGGTACGTTTTGCCTGTAATACTTAAAACAGTTTTGTCAATAAAATCCACATTGCTTACCTGCGGAATAATATTGGTAAGGGACCTGGTGAGCGTATCGAAATTAAATGCGTGATTTGCCTTAACGGGCATTACGATAAATTGAGTGGCCGGCGCAGGTATGGTATCAGGATCACCATAATACAAAGGCGAAACGGTGTAACTGCCATCGGCACCGGTAGTCGCACTATCACGGTGGTTTAATGGACTACCGGGCAAACTGCTTGTTTTCTTCTGTACATATATTTTAATTCCTTCTACAGGCGTACCGTTGCTGCTAAGTACCCTGCCGGAGATTGCGCCATTTGGCTTTATTACTTTTATCGAAACGATATTTGAATAATAGGTGGTACCGCACACGGTTACAACTCTTCTGAACAGTGTATTTTTAGTCAGCTCCGGTAATGGATATTGGGCGGTGGCAGCCGCTGGCGTGGTGACAACCCAACCATTGTTTTCTTCATTTTTTTCCCAGGAGATAGTTAACCCGGGTATGGCTGCAGGAGCTGAAACAGATTGTAACAGGTCAGGTGTTAATTCCTGCGGATAAGGAATGGTATGAGTGCCGGTAATTGAGCCGCTGATTTGCGCGATGGTAAAGTTAGATTGATTTTCATAAGGGCCCAGGTCTATCAAGGGCGCGGTACCGTTTCCCGCATCTGTTATAAACGGAACATTATTTTTTCGCGGCTGCCAGGCGATATCTGTTGTGCCGATAACAGCGTTGTTGGTTCCCTTGTCAATGGCGGGCGAGCAACTGCTCAGTTGCAGGCCATCATCGGCGGTCATCCATTCATTGTCGGGACCGTCGGGGTCACCCGTATTCAGGAATTGCGGATTGATATTGCTATTGCCTTCACCGGCCTGCAGCTCACCTTCAACAATAGAATAGGTAATGTTTACGGTAGCGCCCAACCGGCTGCCTCCCGCATTGGTGTAAAGTATGGAATTGGTTACTTTATTGTTCTGCCCGATATTGTAAATGGCGCCACCGATGCCCGTTCCGGTATTGGTCCAAAACAAACAATTGGTGATACTGAAAGCATCGGTGCCTTCATTGGCAAACCCGCCCCCATTCACCGCTGTATTGCCGGTGAAGGAAGAATTTTGAATCGAAATAGCGGTAGTAGCCGCAGTATTGTACATACCGCCTCCATTTCCCCCGGCGTGGTTACCGCTAAATATGCAGGAGGATATACTAAAAATGGAATTATCGCTGCAAATCCCGCCCCCTTTACCGGAGGCGCTGTTGTTTGAGAAGATACAATTGATAAAGGTCCGCTTTGCTGCAATGCTATACATTGCGCCGCCCTGGCCCCTGCTTACGAAGAATCCTGTTTCAGATGTAATACCTCCCGCGCCTGAAGCATTGCCATTCGATATGATAAATCCATCCGTAACCGGTGAATAGCCATCATCCGAGCCACTAACTGAAAGCAATACATGGTAGGCGTTATCCGTAGTGCTACCTGGCGTGCCAGGGTCGCCACTAAGAATAGTCGGATTATCGGCAATCACAGCTTTCGTGCGCTGGGCGAGTGAAGTTTCATTCCCTGCAAATCCTCCATAGACCGACGTGGAAGAATTAAGGAAAAATGTTTTATCGCGTGGATCGGCGGGATTACTTTGACCAAAAATATCCCGGGCCGGTAAATAAGTGCCGCCGGCTACCCAGATATTAAAAATCCCGCAATTGGATAAACCTTCCGCAGCATCTAAAGCAGTTTGAAGACTTGTAAAAGCATTGTCCCAGGATTCCCCGGTATTGGTGCCGGTGGCATTTGCTTTTACATACAGGTTGCCGGTGGTTTGAAATTGAAATACCCCGGCTGCAAAATTAGAAGTGGCACCGGTGAGTGCAAAATTTTGCAAGGTTCCATTGACCGATCCGGCCTGGTCAAATAATGTAGTGACCAAAGTATTGTTTCCCCCAATGGTTCCATCGGAAAAATAATAATCGTTGGTGATAGAGGTATTAAAAGGATTGACCCAGCAATACCGGCTTCCAGAAATCTCAGTTGCGTACCTGGCCGTTTTCCACACACGCAGGCCATCAATGCTATCGGCAAACTGTTCGCCTGCCTGGGAAATTTTAAAGAACCCGGTTGGCGCATTGGCCGAATAAGTAAAGTTGCCGTAATTATTTCCATTGACGTAAACGGTCCAGTTGGCTGCGCTGCTTCTTACCAGGGCGTAATGTACCCACTCTCCCGCTACCGGGTTGTAAGTAGTATTTCTTAGCGCTACTCCGCCAATCAGCAGGCTTATCTTACCATCGGTTAGGGTTAGTCCGTAACCATTGGTAGATGTGGAGCCATTGTACACCAGCACCTTTGAACCGGTAGCCGGCACTGCATCCAGTTTTAGCCAAAATTCTATTGTTTGATCGCTGTTGTTGGCCAAGGTTGTTGAAAAGCTTACATAATCATTTATGCCATCAAGATTTAAGGCGGTTTTATCCTGGGCCATTAACTGAGCGCCAATTAATAGCTGTAAAATAATAAATGCAGTCAGGGTGCGTAAAGCAAATTTCATAACGTTGATTTGGGGGTTGAATGGTAGCACCAAATTATTCGTTTGGCAAGGCTCCGGGCCAATCATGTATATGAACTGCAGGAATATGTATGTGAATAATAGGAAGATAGCGTGAAGCAGGCTTAAGCCGAAACATATTTATTTAGAAGAATAATTGAGTTTTTTCCTGTCGTACCGTTAAGGAGAAGATATCGGTAGTACCCTGCAAGCTTTGAATATGTTCCGCCACATATTTATTCTACCGATGTTTTGTTCCTGAAGGAGCATGATATCGTTAGATTGATTCAAAGTAAGCAATAAAATCGTCAGGCTATTGTTGATACAACAATAGAGATAAACCATTATATGAGCCTGCGTATCCCTGACCATAATTAGGCTGGAAATGCCAATATAATTTCCCATTTTCATTCGCAAAAATATAGCGTCTACAGAAATCCCTCACCGCATATTAAAATGATTTAAAAAATCTTCCCGGTAATTTCTTCCGATTGGAATTTCGTGTTTATCGATGTGGATCAATTGATCATCAAAAGAACTGATCTCATCCAGGTTGATCGCATACGAGCGGTGAATACGCATTAGTTTTGTAAAATTGATCCTTTCCAGCATATCTGACAGCGAGATCCGCAGCGTAAACTTTTGTGCCTTTGTAAACAAGTGCACATAATTATTATCTGCCTCCATATACTGGATTTCAGTCAATCTGAACTTTACAAAGCGATAGTTCTGCTTAATAAATAAATAATCGTTCAATTGTAAAAACTGCTCTTTATCACTCTTTTTTTCAGCAACGGGAGCAGCTTGAATGGGTAATACTTTTGCGGCTGGCAGCGTCTTTTTAACTTCCGCAAAATGATGGATGGCCAGGTCAATGGCTATGCGTACATTGTCGATGTTGTAGGGTTTTGTAAGAAATGCGGCCGGCCTGGTATGTTTTACCCTTTCTATGGTAGCAGCATCGGTAAATGCCGTTAAAAAGATAAGGGGCACTTCTTTAATCTTCATCAGTTCAGCAGCAGTTTCAACACCATCTTTGTCACCATAAATATGGATATCCATCAATAAAATATCGACCTCGTTGTTTTGATACAATTGTAATGCTTCTTCATAATTGTCGGCTATTCCAACTACACGATAACCGTCCCGCTGTAGTCCCATAGAAAGGTCCATCGCAACTATCGATTCATCTTCTACTATTAATATCCGTATTTGTCCGGCCATTTACGCTGCTGGTCGTTTAGTGTAAGGAATGTAAAAATTATAAGAAGTACCGCCGGTACCACTGACCGTATAAGTGCCCTTGATTTGTTTGGTGAGGGCATCAATTAAACTTTTGCCAAAGCCCGCACTTTTATATTGGTTATTAATGACCGTTACTCCCGGGCCATTGTCTGCCACTTCTAATTGTAACTGCTTTCCGTCATCATCCAGCCAGACCCGCAATAACGGCCGCTTGTCTTTACTGAAAGCATATTTGAAGGAATTAGTAATGATCTCGTTCACCATCAGGCCCATTGGCAGTACCGTATCAACGTCGAGCAGTTCTTTGCCGATTTTAAGGTCAAGATCGAAGTCATCAACCCTGTATCCGTAAGCGTTCATCAGCGTATCCACCAGGTCGCTGATATACAATTTAAAATTAACCAGCGACACATCAGCAGACTGGTATAACCGTTGGTGTATCAGCGACATCGCCTGTACCCTCAACTGGCTTTCCTTTAATGCCGTGATGCTTTCACTATCTGTCAACCGGTAACTTTGAAGATTTAACAGGCTGGATACGATCTGCAGGTTATTCTTTACGCGGTGATGCAGTTCTTTCATCATCCATTGCAGGCGTTTGGATTGTTCCCCTATCTGTATCTTTTGTACCTGCGATCTCCGGTACAACCATATCGAAACACCAAGAAGTAAAAGTAATACAATGGCTGAGCTAACGGCTACGACTATACGCTGTTTATTTATTTTGTCCGTTTTGTTCAATCTTATAATCTCAAGCTCCTTTTTGGCAGTTTCATATTTGGTTTGCATTTCTGTTATCAAGCCACCCTTTTGCACATTGGTGAGCGAATCCGAAATAACGCTTAACAATTCGTGGTAATGCAAGGCTGAATCGAACCTGTTAAGCTTTTTATTCAACCTGTACAGTGCCAGGTAAGCGTTCAGTATGCGGTGCGGTGCTTTTAACTGGTTGCAGATATGCAACATTTTTATTGCATACTCGTTCGCCTGTTCTTTGTTGCCCATCCGCAGGTACACATCAGACATATTGCCATAATTGAAAGAAAGACTATTCAGATTTTTTCTTTCTGTGTTAAAGTCGATGGCCTTACTGAGATAGGCCAATGCTATGGTATAATTTTTATCACGTTCGTTATACACCTGGCTGATATTATTGTATAATTTGCCGAGTTGCTCCTTTCCTTCGCCGGTTTGCCCGATCAATTGCAATGCCTCTTCGTACTTTGCAAAAGCCGTATCCATAAAGTGGCTTCCCGGATCAATTTTCCACATATCACGCAAAATAATACCCTGCATACCCAGGCCGGTTACTACCCCGGGTATATAATTATTGGAACTGGCTTCATACTGTGATTGCCTGGCAAGCAAGAGTCCTTTGTGCAGGTATCCGGTAGTACCTTTTTCGCCACCCATTTCTTTATAAACATTTGCCAGCGACAATTGTGCGTCTACGCGTTCCCGTATCAGCCGCAGACTGTCAAACATATTAATTGCAGCGAGATACAGGGATACCGCTTCAGAAAAATTGCCCGTGCTCCGGTTACAGGAAGCCAGCAAAGAGGTGGCCCGGGCGATACCATTTGCATAAGAACCAGCCTTTGCCAATTGAAGTGCCTGTATTGAGTAATAGTGCATCGAATCACTATTGGTTTGACCAAAGGCGATGGCCCTGTGAAGCAATTCATTTACCTGGATCGTATCCAATGCAATTTGACTGAACTTATTTGTAGAAGTAACAGCCGGCGAGTTTTTAGAATGACATGCCACCAGGCTTAAATAAGTCATCAGGGTTAAGAAATATCTTTGCCAGTTGCAGTTGCGGCCAGGTAGCCGTAAAGACATGGGCTTGATGTAATTGTTGGGGAACAGTTGCATTCTAATGCAAAATATGAAATCCCCGGCAATATTGTTTAGCTGCGCAGGACATGTTGCCGGGAGTTTTTCAGAGTCGCAAAATACAGTGAGGGTTTAACCTTATGTAGGTAAGGCAATCCTGTAATAAACGGCCATCCACAAATAATAAAACCCTCAAAAAGAATTTCGAGGGTTTTGAAAAAAGATTCCAGGGGTGTTTTCAATAAGGATTGGATATTTATGTTAACCGGGCTCAGCTATTTGTAGCCTCGGGCAAAACTTCGTTCAGCTTATTATCATTTACAAACTTTTCCCTTACTTCTGCAAATTCAGCATTTACAGCGGTTACTTCAATCAGACCCTGATCTATTTTTTCATGGATATCGGGTAGTCTTTTGTCAAGCAGCGTGTTACCAAGGTTAATATTGTCTGCCTCAAGCTGGGCGATCTTTTTCAACAAAGAAGTTTGACTATTGGTAATGTCTTCGAGCTCACGAAGCATCTTGTCCATCATGTGCATTTTTTCAATCTTGTCCATAATTAAATTTATTTTGAAATATAGCGCTAATACAGTGCCCGTTTTGACCAGGGAGTTGTCACACACACGAAACTATCAGTTATGAGCCCCATCTCTAATGATTTTTTGCAATACAGGCACATGGTGAGTAATTTTTTGCCCATATTCAGATTTTTATTACTTTATATATTTATGTAATTTATAAATGATAAAGTACTGGTATAATGTAGTCCTGCTTAAAAATAATCTACCCGTACAGCACAGTTTTTTAAACATAATAAAGTAATTATGTATGCAATGCTCACCGCTAATTAAAAATCCTGTATGAAAAAAATTTTTTGGTTATTGCTGTCACTGTATCCTGCCTCAGAACAACTGCCTGCAGGTTTAGCGGAAAACGATACGGCCGATCATGATTATGCAACACGCCTTTGGTACACTAAACCAGCCATTAACTGGAATGAAGCATTACCAATTGGCAATGGGCGAATGGGCGCGATGATATTTGGCGGTGTTACAAGGGAACGGCTGCAATTAAATGAACAAACCCTTTGGTCGGGCGGTCCGCGAAACTGGAACAACCCAACCGCTAAAAAATACCTGCCGATGGTAAGAAAAGCGGTCCTGGAAAAAAATTATAAAAAAGCAGATAGCCTTTGCAAATTTATGCAGGGCCCTTACACGGAATCTTATATGCCAATGGCCGATGTACTGATCACTTATAAAAATTTAACAGACTCCACGGCTTATACCAGGGAACTGAACCTCGACAGTGCCCTAAGCAAAATACAATTCTCTGATCACGGTAACGTATACACGCGATCTACCTTTGCCAGTTTTCCGGACCAGGTGATCGTATATCATGATAGCTGTGCAACCAAAGGAATGATCTCTTTTGAAGTTACCCTCAGCAGCAAACTTCATTATACATTACAAGTGGTAGCCGGCAACCAGGTTATTTTGAAAGGGAAATGTCCCCGGCATGTTGAACCAGTCTACCTGTGGAAAATAAAGGATGACAAGGCTATTCAATATGCTGACGGTGATGAAGGAGAAGGAATGAGTTTCGAGGTACGCCTGGCAGTAAAAACAAATTCAGGCAGGATCTACACCGAAGGCAATTCTATCCGGGTGGAAGGTGCCAATGCCGCTACACTGGTCATTGCTTCGGCTACCAGTTACAATGGGTATGACAAATCTCCGGGGCTTGCCGGAAAAGATCCGGCTATGGTTGCAAACGGTTACCTGGCAAAGGCTTTTGTGAAATCGTTTGATGAATTGCAACAAAACCATATCCGCGATTATCAACCCATATTCAGGCGGGTATATCTGAACCTCGGAGCAAGCAATAATAAAAATCTTCCGACAGATGAAAGGTTGAAGCACATGAGAACATACCAGGATCCGGAACTCATTGCAACAATTTCGCAGTATGGCCGGTACCTGCTGATTGCCGGCTCAAGACCTGGTGGACAGCCGGTCAATTTAAAGGGCATCTGGAATGACAAGGTGCGGCCGGAATATAGTTCAAACTGGTGCATCGACCATGACGCGCAAATGTTTTATTACCCCGTTGAAACAAATAATTTATCTGAAATGCACCAGCCTTTCCTGCAGTTCATTGAGGACCTTTCAGTGAATGGCAGGCAGACTGCCACCATTAATTATGGGATGCGTGGCTGGTGTGCGCATCACAATACGGATCTATGGCGGCAGACCGGGCCGGTGGGTAATTATGGCGATGGCAACCCGCATTGGGCGAACTGGAACATGTCGGGCCCATGGTTAAGCGCTCACCTGTTTGATCATTATCTTTTTACGGGTGATAAAAATTTTCTTCGAAAAAAAGCCTGGCCCGTTATGAAAGGCGCGGCGTTGTTTTGCCTCGACTGGCTGACCAAAGACAAAACAGGCCACCTGGCCACCATACCATCTATTTCTCCGGAGAATACTTTTATTACCGCAGGGGGCGATACGGCACAGGTAAGCAGGAACAGCACTGCGGATATCGCGCTGGTAAAGGAATTGTTTCATAATTGTATCCGTGTTGGGGAGATCTTACAAATTGACAGTTCATTTTCGAGGCAATTGAAAAAAGCGGTAAGCTTACTTCCGGCTTACAAAACGGGTAGCAAGGGGCAACTGCTGGAATGGGAGGAAGAATGGCGGCCGGTAGATCCTTCGCACCGGCACCTGTCTCATTTGTATCCTGTTTTTCCCGGCAGTGAAATATCGCCCTTGCATACACCTGCGCTGGCCATTGCGGCTAAAAAAGCTTTGACGCTCCGGGAGAAAACAAATAGTTCCTGGGGCTTTGCCTGGAAAGCCGCCTGCTGGGCACGACTGGGAGAAGGCGACAGTGCCTGGCAAACTTTGCAATACCAGTTGCAGTATGTTGATCCGCAAAGCAAACCGGCGATTGACAATTACGGATTATATCCCAATCTCTTTAATTCGGAAGGATCAGCCACCATCATGAATGGCAATGCCTGCGCTACCGCTGCAATTACAGAAATGCTGGTGCAATCACATACCGGCGAGATACAATTATTGCCGGCACTGCCGTTTGCTTTTCCATCGGGTACGGTCAGGGGAATTTGTGCCAAAGGCGGGTTTGTAATAGATCTTGAATGGAGCAATAGCGCTATCAGGAACGCTGTGATCTATTCTACCCTGGGAAATGATTGCAGGATAAAGGCCGGCCGGGATATAAAAATTTTCGAGGGAAATAAAATTGTAAAGGTGATCAGGGACAGTGATGATATAATTGTATTTAAAACTATTAAAGGAAGAAAGTATGCGCTAAGTGCCCGGTAAACCAAAGTAAATACGCATCATCGATCCAACCCTGACTACCACGGGTTTCACAGCACACGACAGTACTCTTTTTTGATGTTATAAACATAGTTTGGCATTTGCTGTGGTTAGGTATTACCTTATTGAAGAGAGGTAAAATACCTGTAAATTGGCGTATATTTAGTGTTTGCAAGAAAACTATGAAAACCTTTACAGGCAATGAATTGTGGAGATTTTTCTTGTTGAATAGTATTAATCTGAAACTAAACAAATGGCCTAAAATAAAATATTACTGATTTGTTTAATAAAAGGCATTTAAGTGTGGCGACTGTTTGATCTTCTATATCAGTAACCGGGTTAGCTGCCTTTCGTTGGTTCGGTTCCGATGAAATCGGAATTGAAAAAATGCGCAGCCTATTTTTTCAAAGAAGCAAAAACAG
>JBDSLD010000004.1:0-22306 GCA_039916545.1 Ferruginibacter sp. | reverse complement strand
ATGCAAGCCAGTTTATTGTATCACCGGATGATAACTGGGTGGCTTTTACTGATCTTCACCAGGTGTACATTGCAGCGTTTCCACATACTGGCAAGCCCATCGAATTGGGTAGCGGCACAACCGATTTTCCCGTCACCAAAGTTTCAAAAGATGCAGGCATCAACCTGCACTGGAACAGTGACAGCAGGCAATTGCATTATACGCTGGGTGATCAATACTTTACTATCAGCCTGGAGGACCGCTTTGAGTTTATAGCCAATAAGCCCGATTCATTATTTAAATTTCCGGAGAAAGGAATTACCGTTGGACTCACGGCAAAAACTGATAAGCCGAAAGGTATTATTGCATTTACCAATGCCAGGATCATTACGATGAACAACAATGAAGTAATAGAAAATGGCAGTATAATAATTGAAGGGAATTTAATAAAAGCGATCGGCAAAGCCAATGAACTAACGGTACCGGCTAACGCTAAGATCGTTGATTGCAATGGCAAAACGATCATGCCGGGCTTCATTGATGCGCATGGCCATGGCGGCCATTTCCGGACGGGCTTAACACCACAAAAGCATTGGCCTTATTATGCCAATCTTGCTTACGGCGTTACAACAATCCATGATCCTTCGGCCATTAGCGAAATGGTTTTTGCACAAAGTGAACTGGTAAAGGCGGGCCTCATGGTTGGGCCAAGAGTGTTTTCGACCGGCACAATTTTGTATGGCGCGGACGGAGATTTTAAAGCCGTGATCAATTCCATAGATGATGCCAGGAGTGCTTTAAGGCGGAGCAAAGCATATGGTGCATTTAGTGTAAAAAGTTATAACCAGCCAAGACGGGAACAGAACCAGATGATCATACAGGCTGCAAGAGAATTACAAATGGAAGTGGTGCCGGAGGGAGGTTCCTTCTTTTACCACAATCTTGCAATGATCATAGATGGGCACACGACTATTGAGCATAATTTACCAGTGGCAACTTTGTACGATGATGTGATACAACTTTGGAAAAATTCACAAACGGCCTATACCCCGACCTTGATCGTTGCATATGGTTCGGTAAGCGGAGAATATTATTGGTACCAGCATACCAATGTGTGGGAAAAAGAAAGGCTGTTAAGATTTACCCCAAGATCTATCATAGATCCCCGGAGTCGCAACCGTATAATGGTACCGGAAGATGAATATGAGAATGGTCATATTTTGGTTTCAAAAAGTTTGAAGAAGTTAAATGATGTTGGCGTAAAAATAAATATGGGGGCGCATGGCCAGATACAGGGCATCGGTGCGCATTGGGAAATATGGATGATGCAGCAAGGCGGGATGAGCAATATGGATGCTTTAAAAACAGCTACTGTCAATTCCGCACAAAGCCTGGGACTGGACGACTGGATCGGCTCATTACAGGTTGGTAAATTAGCAGACCTGTTAGTGATGGATAAAAATCCGTTGGAAAATATTCTAAATACCGAGAGTATAAAATATACGATGGTGAACGGAAGATTGTATGATGCTGAATCAATGAACGAAGAAGGCAATTATAAAAAGCCACGCAGCAAATTCTTTTGGGAATTAGGAAAAAATTCTGAAAACTTTCCTTTTCATGAAGAGACAAGAGGCTTTGGACACCTGCAATGTTTGGATGACCTGAATTAGTTTTTTCACGCAGAGGCGCTTATGTAAAAAAATTTTTTAATTTCAAGTAATATATCGTATAAAATTTCTTATTAATAACATCCCAGTACAAGTACGTCCCAGCGGGGTTTTCACCTTCTACCACATAAATTTTAAAAGAAAAAACCGTGAACCTCTGCTGTAGAAAGCAGCACAATTCCAAAAAATATATTGCTTAAAAACACTTCACCGACTACCTCTCATCACAAGTGCGTCCCAGCGGGGTTTTCACATTCTACCACATAAATCTTGAAAGCTCACCCCGTGAAACCCTGCTGCAGAAAAGCTGTACAATTCCAAATGATATACTGCCTGAAAACACCTCACCAGCTACTTCTCATCACAAGTACGTCCCAGCGGGGTTTTCACCTTCTACCACATAAATTTTAAAAGAACAAACCGTGAAACCCTGCTGCAGAAAAGCTGTATAAATTTAAATAGTTTTAATGTTTACAGCTTTGAATAAAAACTTAAAGACGTCAGTCTATAATGTGTCGATATTTCCCCATAGTATTTAGTGAAACATCAGCTAATACCGTTACTGTTTTAGAAGTGTTCAGATGTATTAACTTCCCTTAAAAACTGCCTTTAAATCAACTTCTGCATTTTCGTTTTTTATGTTATTTTTTTCCCATTTTCCAATTGCAATATGCCTATCCGTCATAAAAAATTTGATTGGCTTCATATTTGTAAAACTCCTTACCAATTCAAAAAGTATTATTAATTAAAAAGTAAAACAAGTTATGAGGAAGGTTTTTTTAAGTTCGGCATTGGCCACCATTTTATTTGCGGGCACATTAAGTGCGCAACACAGTTCTCAAAAAATAACCCTTGGTATTAAGGGTGGATTAAATCTCTACAAAATAAGTACGGATAACAGTTCGGATTATGACGCCAAAATCGGCTTTAATGCAGGGTTGCTGGCGCATGTACATCTTGTGCCGCATTTGGCGCTACAGCCTGAAATAGTTTATTCGCAACAAGGTGCGAAAGGTACCGGATCGGGCGCGGAGTTTAAAAGTAAATTGAATTATATCAATGTACCGGTATTGCTCCAATATATGTTCGACAATGGTTTCAGGATACAGGCGGGTCCGCAACTTGGCTTCCTGGCGACTGCAAAACAAAAGATCGGCAATAATGCGGCAACAGATGTTAAAGGATATTATAAAGACTTCGACTTTGCTTTATCCGGGGGCGTTAGTTATGTACATCCTTCAACTGGTTTGGGCGTGGATTTAAGGTATGTTCACGGGTTGAGTAATATCAATAAGAACACGACGATCAAATCAACCAACAGAGGTGGACAATTGGGAATATTTTATCTCATCCATCACAGGCATTAAAAGACATTGATTAGATTCATAAAGAGGTAATATTCATTGGAAATGTATTGCCTCCAAAACAGCTTCAACGGAATTATCTCTTTGTAATTAAACTCAGTTGTATCGCGTGCTTTAGTTACGCCCCAATAATCATATTAAAGGGCCGCTCTATGGAGCGATCTGATATTGGATATTTTGCTACAAAGTGATAACTCCTATGGAGTTTTATTTATTTTTGTCAACTTACTTTTTATCGACCCGAAAAATTGGCGGGATTTTATTTACCAATTCTTCCGCTATCGAAATATGCTTTGCTTCCACATATGACCTGCTCCTTCCCGTACAACTGTACAAGAGGGCGATGCAACAATGATGCTATTAAAGCTACTGCACGGACAAATCGTTCTTATGACCCTTTTTTCCAGCCCGGGCCTTTTATAAATTTGCCGGGTTTACTGCCTGTATGTTCTCCATTTTTTACAACAGCTATCCCGTTTACAAATACTTCCGTTATGCCCGTTGCGTATTGATGCGGTTTGTCGTAGGTAGCGTGGTCCTGAATTTTAGCGGGATCGAAAATAACGATATCCGCGTAATTGCCTGGCTTTAATTCGCCCCGCTTTTTTATTTTTAAATTGTCGGCTGGCAGCTTACTTAATTTTTTAATGGCCTGTGCCAATGATAAAACTTTTTCATCTCTTGCATAATGGCCAATCACCCGGGCAAAAGTACCATAAGCTCTCGGATGCGGATTGGATTCAAGAAAAGCGGCTTCGGTAGCATAAGACCCCTCATCACTTCCGAAGCTCACCCACGGTAAAGCTATTTGCTTCTTGACATTTTCCTCGTTCATCATAAAGTAGGCCACGTCAACACGACTGCTATCCAGCACGATCAGGTTCATGGCAGTTTCCTCCACCGGCGTACCCCGGAGCGCTGCAATTTGAGCCAGTGTTTTGCCGATATATTTTCTCAATGAATCTCTTCTGAATCCGAGGATCAGCACTTTTTCAGCACCGCCGGCACCATAGTACAAATTTTCCCAATCGCTGGCATTGCTCTTCATCGCTTTTTTCATTTGCCCGCGGATCGTCTTATCCTGCAGGCGTTTCCAAAGTTTATCAAAACCACCATCCTGTAAAGCGGGTGGAAAACTGGCCGTCAATCCTGTGGCGCCCGCCGTGTAAGTGTACATATTGGCGGTGATGTCAAGGCCTTCCTTTTGTGCGCGTGTTATCCGCCTGATCACGCTATCCATCTTTGGCCAGTTATCTTTACCGGCGGCTTTTAAATGATATATCTCTGCATGGCAATTTGCCTCTTTAGCGATGGCGATCAGCTCTTCCACACCCTCATATAATTTATTTCCTTCGCTGCGGATGTGGCTGATGTAAGAGCCTCCATATTTCGCCGATTCCCGGCACAACGCTATCAACTCATCCGTTTTTGCAAAAAAAGCCGGGGGATAGATAAGGGAGGATCCGACACCCATGGCGCCTTCTTCCATCGCCTGCTTTACCAGCCAGCGCATACTATCTGATTCTGCCTGCGTAGGTGCACGGTTATCTTCTCCAATTACATTCATTCGTATCGTGGTGGCACCGACAAACGAAGCTACATTACACGATACACCCTTCTTTTCAAGGAAACCGAGGTACTCCCCTAACGTGTTCCACGCCACTTCATATTTGAACTGTGCCTGGTCGTCCTGCAGTTGCTTTTTCATTTTGGGATTCAATGGCCCCATGCTCCATCCTTCACCAAATACTTCCAATGTTACGCCCTGGCGGATGTCACTTTGCGACCGGCCATCTTCAATGAGTGTTTCCATTGCTTGTCCGAGCATATTTATAAAGCCTGGACAAACAGCCTTGCCCTTGGCGTCAATTTCATTTTTAGCAATGGCATTCGACAGGTCGCCGATCAAAGCAATCGTATCATTGTTGATGGCAATATCGCCCTTAAAAGGTTCACCGCCATTGCCGTCGTAGATCATTCCATGGCGAATGATCGTATCATATTTTTCCTTTTGCTGACAGGAAGTGAAAAAAAATACCAAGAGAAAAAATAACAGTTTATTCATGACCGGTCTTTAAGGTTACTAATATTTCTGAAAGCAAAAGTTACGATAAAAAAGGCCCACACTTCGAAAGGAGATTATTGCGTCTTCATTTAAAATGAAATCGGTTGAATAATTTTGAAAATTTAATACGGCCTTTTCTTTTCTTATTTAAAACATAATTTAATACCACGAAACCTGCCCCGTGAAAATATTTATATATATTTGAATATGTCAGGGTTAACTTATTGCTTATTGCAAACATTATACAATTTTCACAATTATTTCGATAACAATTATTTAATTTAAAAAAAATTACATGGAAAAATTTGCATTACTGGCGCGCGTAGAGGCTAAGCCAGGTAAAGAAGCCGAAGTGGAAGCATTTTTAAAGTCGGCCTTGCCGCTTGCTGAGGCGGAACCGGATACCGTGAGGTGGTACGGACTTAAAATAAATGAAAATACTTTCGGTATTTTTGATACATTCGAAACGGAGGATGGGAGAAAAGCCCACTTGCAGGGCCAGATCGCTGCGGCATTAATGGCCAATGCGGAAGTCTTGCTTGCCAAAGATCCCGTCATCGAATTCGTTGATTTATTAGCAGTAAAATAATTTAAAACAAAACAATAAAATGAACATTACATTAGCACAGGCAGAGTCGGCAATCGCTGCGGCCAAAAAGAAAGCAGTAGAAATAAAAACAAAAATGAATATCTGCGTGGTAGATTCCGGCAGTAACCTGGTAGCCTTTGCACACATGGATGGTGCATGGATCGGCTCAGTTGATATTTCCTGGAAAAAAGCTAAGACCGCTGCATGGTTCTTAATGGATACCGCAGCACTCACCCCGTTGGTACAGCCGGGCGCGTCTCTTTTTAATATTGAACATTCTAACGGTGGCCTCATTACCTTCCCGGGCGGCGTGGTTATCAAAGATGAAGCCGGCGAAGTGATCGGTGCAATCGGCGTTTCCGGTAGTTCAGTAGAAGATGACCATGAAGTGGCAACTGCCGGCATGGAAGCTGTAAAATAGAAAGTTCCGCATTGTTACATAATGCGCGATAAAATACAAAATTGTACTTAATAACCCTCACCCGGTCACTTCCCTTTTAAAGAGTGAACCGGGTGAGTTACATTTACCCCATGAACAAAATCCTCCTCTTCATTTTTGTATCGCTATCCATAAGTCTGACGGCCCAAATAAAAAGCGCGCATTCATTCCGAGTGGTCCCATTAGGTGTCAAAGGCGGCATTGACGAAAGCAATCTTTCAGCCTACATGGTAGCGCCTGCAGGCACAACAGATTATATATGCCTGGATGCCGGTACGATACATGCAGGCATTGAAAAAGCCATTCTGAATAAGGCTTTTACTGTTAGTCCGGACGATGTACTAAAAAAATACATCAAAGGTTATTTTATTTCGCATGCGCATCTCGATCATGTATCAGGGATGATCATTACTTCACCAGATGACTCTTCGAAGACAGTATATGCCTTGCCCGCCTGTATGAAAATGCTGGAAGATTATTATTTTAACGGGGAAGCCTGGGCAAATTTTGGCGACGAAGGAAAGGGTTTTCTTATAAAAAAATATCATTTTAAAACGTTGACTGCCGGCCAGGAAACTCATATTGATAATACACCCATGGAGGTAACGGCTTATCCATTAAGTCATGTAAACCCTTATGAAAGCACGGCTTTTTTGGTCAACAATCATGGAGCTTATATTTTATACCTGGGTGATACGGGTGCAGACAGCACGGAGAAAAGTGATAAGCTGCACCGTTTGTGGCAGGAGGTTGCACCACTAATAAAAGCACGCCAGCTTAAAGGAATTCTTATAGAAGTATCTTTCCCCAATGACCAGCCGGATGGCAAGCTGTTCGGGCACTTAACACCCAAATGGCTGATGCAGGAAATGGAGGCATTGGGTGAACTAACAGGCAAGGGTACACTAAAAGGCTTGAACGTGATTGTTACGCATGTGAAACCACCCACAGCGCGGATAAAACAACTCACAAAAGAATTGAAAGCAGCAAATAAGCTCGGGTTGAATCTCCTATTTCCACAACAGGGACAGGCTTTCGGGTTGTAAACATAAGATGCCGTATTGGTATGTCCTCAAATAAATAGTGGTGTATATAAACACGCAACTCCTGCAGAGCTTAGGTGATTTATAAACAACGGAATCAAACCCCATGTCAGTAGGGTTTCACGATACAGTTTTTATGAATTGCTAAGTCTACTGTGAAAACCCCGCCAGGACTTATCATGGAAGTCCGGCGGATGAAAGATGTGCTTGATATTACCACTGACAAATATAAATATCAATTTTATTGCTGCCTCATAACCCATCATTCCTTTCTCATCAGTCATTATTCTATCACCACATGCTTCAAATAATACCTGTCGGGATCGATTTGTGGCAGTACCGTGCTTGTGATAATAATTCCTTTTCGATCCAGCGTAAATTTTTGTTTGCCTTTATCCGTAAGTATCTCGACAGGAAGGGGCATATCGAAATTTGTTATTTGTATTTTATATTGATCCGGCTTACCTGCCTGGGCTGTTACCTGTATGCCCAGCTTTTGTATAGTTCGAAGATAAAAATCAAACAAAGGTTTTAAATCGATGCCCGAAGCCTGGCTGAATAATTGTTCTACATCATCCGTATTAACGAGACTGTCATAAGTGTACCTGGTGTCAGTCGCCAGTTTTTTTAAGGCTGGAAAAAAAATAGTGTCGCCAATTATGTATCGCAAGGTATGCATGAAAAATGCACCCTTACTGTATATGTCGCCAATATAAGCCGTCTCTCCATCGATATCTTTTCCCTGAACAACCGGCGTTTTATTTTGCATGCCCATATTTTTAAAAAATTTGATATAAGCCTCTTCCCCCTCTGTATCCCTTACATATAACTGGTCGCCGAAACTCGCAATACCTTCATGTATCCAGAAGTCGGCCCAGTCTTTTGCCGTCACTTTATTTCCCCACCATTCGTGGCCAAATTCATGGTTCATCAGCCAGTCAAAATCCTGTCCGCCTACTTTCGTGTACCTGAACTTATTGCCATAAGCATTCATGCTCTGGTGTTCCATTCCAAGATGAGGCGTTTCAACTATACCGATCTTTTCCTTTACCCACGGGTACTCGCCAAAATATTTCTCTTTTACTTTTACCATTGATTCCAACACATCCAGGTGATGTGCAGCGGCGGCGGCATGGTACTTTAACACATAAAATTGCATAGGCACTTTGTTGCCACTAACAGTAGTGTACGTCTTACTTACAACATCATACACCCCGGCATTAAAGACGATGCTATAGTTATTGATGCTATAATTTGTTTTCCAGAAATAGGTGGCCGTATTTTTTTTCTTATTTACTTTTTGCAATAACCCAGGTCCGGCAACCACCAGGTTTTTAGGTACTGTGATGACCATATCCATTCCTTCGTTGGGCTCGTCAGATGGGTGATCTTTACAGGGAAAATAAATTTTACCGCCGGTGCCTTCTGCAGTAATGGCAAGCCACATATTGCCTGTAGAATCGCTCGTCCAGGTAAAGCCATCATCCCAGGGCGGGCGGATCGCTATGTGCGGGGAACCACCGTAACTGATTTTTACGGAAGCCTTACCGGCAGGTATCGGAGCAACAGGGTTGATAGTGATCATGCTATTGCGATGCGTAAACGGAATAGATTTACCATTGATTGAAACAGCTTGCACCTTCAGGTCATCCATCAGGTCAAATAGCAATACAGGTGCTGCCTGCGACAAAATAACGTCTATTGTCGTGTAACCATTGATACTTTTTTTTGCAGTGTCTACATTTAATACAATGTTATAATGCCGCACATCCATGATGGCCTGTTCGGGCTTTAATTTACCACCTGTTGTAAGTTTTTGTGAACTACAAACCAGGAAACAGGGAAATAATAAAATTAGCAATATCAGGCGCATCAGGAAAAATTTTATTAAAAATACTTTTTCCATGCGAGAAACAGGGAGAAAAAATAAGGTGCGCATTTCAAATTTTTATAGTTGATCCAGACAGGTGAGTATCGGCTGCATTTAGTCTTGACTTGTATCATCGACTTGTTAGTCTTAATCAAAACAAAGTTCTAAATCTTTTGCTTGTATTTTATAACGGGAGATGTTACTTTTATGCAGGGTAGTAAAATGCAACCACAGAAAGCCGATCCCGCATCCTTGTTTCCCTGTTAATAACCCTCATAAAAAAATCATGAATATAAAAATTTTAAAAGCCTGCTGGCTGATAATTCCTTTTTTTATGTTGTCAGGCTGCTCCTTCGAAAAGATCGGCCGCAATACTGCCAAAGGATTGATGAGTTCAGTGAGTCCTGCGGTAGATTCCATAGCACGGAACCTGATCAATACAATAAGGACGGAGTTAACTAAAGAACCATCCAGGCAGGAGCTCGCCAAATTTATTGATTCATTGCTGGCCCCTGCTTTTTTGGGTATACGAAACACGATCGGCAGCAGCCGCGATAGCATCCTCAATCACCAAACCCTGGTATGGGCCGATTCGGTACTGCAGACGCTGACAGGCGAACGACTCAACGCAAACCTGTTGGCGCTGCAGGCCTCTGTGGTGGGTAAAACAAAAGCCGATATTTTTGAAATAGAAAGATCAGTTGATCAACTGGTGTTGAAAATTGTAGCGGGTGCGTTGTCTGACAGCAACCGGGTAAAGATCGGGGCCTTCAGAGATGAATTACTGGGCCCGAAAACAAATAGCGCCATCGGCCTGATTATAGACAGTGCGGTAACACATATCGTTGACTCCGCTGTATTGCGTTTGTCCCAAAGGTTACGTTCCGACATCGATCCATTCCTGCGGGATGATGTATCCTTCATAAGGAAAAACGCGATCCTGCTTCTTTCTTCACTGGCAGCTTTGGCGGCGATCATTATTACATTGATCTGGTTAAACAGGAGAAAATATCTGCGGATGGTAGCCATGCTTGCCAAGCAGATCCATGATATCCCGAATAAAGAAGTCTATGATGAAGTAACGGCAAAAATTAAAAATGAAGCCGTTACTGCGGGCCTGGAGCCTGCTTTGAGAGGTGTGCTGATAGAGAACGGATTGATAAGTTCTGACGCATGGAAAAAAAATACGCCTGGAGGATGACGTGGTTTATGTCAATGATAATTTGCCGGGTTTTTGTGCCTGCTTTTCCTGAACGAAACTTAAATTTCAATTATTACCCAACAGGTATTCATATCCCGCCAGGGATAAAATACCGGTTGAAGAAATATAGTCATGGTGTAAGGTCAGCCAGGAACGTAATATAAATACGCGTGCCGGAATATTAAGTTCCAGCTGGATTTATTAACAGCCTTAGAAGTGCTACTGATATATTATCCTAACGGTACTTATCGAAAAAAAAATCAACATGCAATACGATTGATCGCGCCAGGAATAAATACTACAGCCACAAAGTGAATTTATAATTCATTTAAACCTATTTTTAAAATACAATTTGCTGTATGATAAAAAAAGGATTTAATGTAGGCTGGTTCGTTATTGTCATTTGCCTGTTGCAGGCCTGCTCCAAGCAATCGGTTGACAAGCCGTTAAGCGGCAAAAATTTTTCCCTGTTTGAATTTAAGATCGCTCAGAATATTTTGTTGGCGCAGGATATCACCTGCGATATACAAGGCGACACCATTTTTGCTACGGCTTTTTCCGGTACTGATCTCACCGGGCTAAAGGCGGCATTTTCTTTTGAAGGTGCAGAGGTTACTGTTTCTGGGCAAGTACAATCAAGCGGACAAACCAATCTAAATTTTAGTACTCCGGTTACTTACACGATCAAGGCACTTGATGGAACAACCAGGCAGTTTACTGTAAAATTTGTCGACACAAATATTCCCACGGCGTATATTTCGACCAACAATGTAGCTGTTGAAAGTAAAGACAATTATATAGCTGGGTACATGAAGATCAAAGGCAGGTTAAGCGGTGATAGTCTATTTAGCGGGGCAATGGAAATAAGAGGCAGGGGCAATTCTACCTGGCAAATGCCCAAAAAACCTTACAAAATAAAACTTAATAAAAAGGCGGGGCTGCTATCCATGAACGAAAGCAAACAGTGGATATTACTGGCTAATTACGCCGATAAAAGTTTATTGAGAAATGAGACAGCTTTTGAATTAAGCCGCCGCCTCGCGCTTGCATATACGCCGGCAGGGAAATTTGTTGATGTAATTCTAAACGGGTCTTATATTGGAAACTATGAACTTGTTGAACAAATAGATGTTGGCAAGAACAAGGTCAATATTACTGAACAGGACGCAGCCACTACCACGCTACCCGGTATTTCAGGCGGCTACCTGGTGGAAGTTGATGGCTTCGCACGTGATGAAGCCGTTAATTTTAATACCTCGCACAATATGCTGGTTTCGGTACACTACCCTGGTGACGAAGATATCAATGAGACACAAAGAAATTATATCGGCAGCTGGTTCAATGGTTTTGAGAGCAGTCTATTTGCTGCTAATTTTGATGATCCTTTAAACGGGTATAAAAGATATTTTGACATCAGCTCTTATGTAAATTTTTACCTGGTCAATGAAATAATGGGTAACCCCGATATTTTCTGGAGCAGTTACATGTATAAAAACAGGAACAATGATACGATCTATACCGGTCCGGTTTGGGATTTCGACGTTGCGGCCAATAACGATGAGCGGCTTGGCGACGCGGTAAATAAACTGATGCTGGATGCGGCGCATGAGCCAAAACAATGGATAAACCGTTTGATGGAAGATAAGGCATTTAGAAACAAAGTACAGTACCGTTGGAACCAAATAAAGGTTACACAACTCGGCTCACTTACTACATTTATTGATGAGTTGTCTGCCAGGCTGGCCGCGTCGCAGAAAAAGAATTTTACGCGGTGGCCAATCTTAGGTGAGAAAGTGTACCGCAACCTACAAGCTGCCGGATCATATCCGGGAGAGGTAAATTACCTGAAAAATTATTTAAGCAACCGGATCGCCTGGCTGGATACACAGTTTAACGGGGCCAGGTTCGATTAAGATTATCCCTGTCTTTTAATTTGATTAAGCATTATAATTTTTAAATAATACAAACCGCATGAATTTTAAAACGCCAATATTTTTTATCGTTTGTTTGATGTCACAAGCTGCAATGGGCCAGCAATTGAATGTATTTGCCAGTAATCCATTGCCGCCCAAATCAATTGCCGGTTATGATTTGGTTTGGAACGATGAATTTAATAAGGAAGGAAAACCGGATACCACCAATTGGATCTATGAAAATGGCTTTGAGAGAAATGAAGAATTACAATGGTACGGTACCGGCAATGCAAATTGCATGAATGGCACCCTGGTTATTGAAGGCAGGAAGGAGCGGGTAAAAAATGTAAATTACCAACCTGGTAGTGACAGCTGGCGATTGAACCGGGAGTATGCCGAATACACCTCGTCCAGTATCCAGACCAAAGGCCACCACCAGTGGACATTCGGACGATTTGAAATACGCGCGAGAATCGACACAAATAAAGGTTCCTGGCCCGCCATTTGGACGTTGGGAGTAAATAAAGAATGGCCGTCAAATGGTGAAATAGATATCATGGAATTCTACCGCGTGGATGATGTACCCAACCTGTTGTCAAATGTTGCCTGGGGCACTGGCAAGCCCTACATAGCAAAATGGCATACTGAAAAAAGACCGTTTGCCGGGTTTACAAAAAACGATCCGGACTGGGTGAAAAAATTTCACATTTGGAGAATGGATTGGGATGAAAATTCTATCAATCTTTACCTGGATGATAAATTGCTTAATACCACATTGTTGAGCCAAACATTAAACGCGGACGGAAGCAATCCGTTCCTGCAGCCACATTTTTTATTGTTGAACCTTGCATTAGGTGGCAATGGCGGTGAGCCGTCAAAAGCAAATTTTAAATACGAAGTTGATTATGTACGGGTGTATCAGAAAGTGGGAAAATGATTTTTGGATATTGTTGATTGAAGTATGCTTATTAGTCAAGGCATTTAAAAACATATAAAAACCATACTGAATTGACTCCTGACTAACAGTAGGATTACCAGGCGCCTGGCTCTAACCAATGAGCATTCGAAACTCTGACCTTTATATTGAATTTATAGGCGCAGGGCTCCAGCCCTGTGTCTTCTTCGTTACTGAGGCACGATTATTTATTATGATTTACTTATAACTTATCGCCTGCTGTTTGTTACGGATTGTTTTGGAAAATTTACAGATATAAAAGGCCTATTGGAAATTGTTATTTTCGATGGTTTTTAGCTGGAGTTAGAAAGCGGAAGACACAGAATTGGAGCTCGTAAGTGTTAGAGACCTTGATTTCTATATTGAATTTATAGGCGCAGGGCTCCAGCCCTGTGTCTTCTTTGTTACTGAGGCACGATTATTTAGTGTGATTTACTTATAACTTATAGCCTGCCGTTTGTTACGGATTTTTTTGGAACATTTACAGATATAAAAGGCCTATTGAAAATTGTTATTTTCGATGGTTTTTAGCTATGGAATCAGCACGGGGAAGACACAGAATTGGAGCTCATAAGTATTCGGGACCTTGATTTCTATATTGAATTTATAGGCGCAGGGCTCCAGCCCTGTGTCTTCTTCGTTACTGAGGCACGATTATTTATTATGATTTAGTTATAACTTATAGCCTGTTGTTTGTTACGGATTGTTTTGGAAAATTTACAGATATAAAAGGACCATTGAAAATTGTTATTTTCGATGATTTTTAGCTGGAGTTAGAAAGCGGAAGACACAGAATTGGAGCTCGTAAGTGTTAGGGACCTTGATTTCTATATTGAATTTATAGGCGCAGGGCTCCAGCCCTGTGTCTTCTTTGTTACTGAGGCACGATTACTTACTATGATTTACTTATAACGCATAGCCTGCGGTTCGTTACGGATTGTTTTGGAAAAAAAACAGATATAAAAGGTTTATTGAATATTGTATTTTAGAAGGTTTTAGTAATGGAATTATAACAGGGAAGACACAGGGCTGAAGCCCTGCGCCTATAAATTCAGTTTGGAAATCAAGGTTTCAAACACTTATGAGCTCCAGCCCTGCGCCTATAAAATTCAACGCAAAAGTTAAGGTTTCAAATATTTATTATAAGCCTCTGCCCCTGAGTTCCACTTATTGACATGATACCTAAAAGCCGGCTACCTGCTATATTTCACTTCAGGTATTTAAATTAAAAAACATTTTCCAATCACGGTTTTTGCTCATTATTTTTTCCCCCCTTTCAGCGAATTTATCCAGGTGGCAATTTTTGTTGCATCCTCTTTTGGAACCTGCGGCATCGGCGCCATCGGCGTTGAATAGCCCGGCCAGTTTTGAGGTTGCGGATTTTTTATTAATGACAATATCTTTTCAATTGAATAATTGCGTTTGGCCACGTCGATATAAGCTGGTCCGACCTGTCGCTTTTCAGCATTGTGACAAGCGATACAGGTATATTTTGTGAGCAAGGGCTTTATCATGGCGAATGTATAAGTTGCGGGAGCGGCAACTGGCTTAGCTGTTTTAACAACAGGTTTACCCGTTACGACGGCCTTGCTTTTATCCGGGGCGGGCATCATTTTACCGGCGGTGCTTTTTGTACTTACTTCACTCATTGCCAGTTTTTTCCCTTCGGGGATATTGTTTAATGTGTAATAAGCCGTCGGGTGTACAAGCGAATACGAATTTTCCTGGTCAATGATACCATCCAGGTTGATCGTGTGGATGTAATACTGGCGAAGATTACCAACGATAATTCTTGCCCGCATTCCGTCTTCAGATACTTTCACGCCTTTAACCGGGCACTTTTGTGCATTTACCGGCGGACTTCCATAAACAGCCTGGTACTTATAAATAAAACTCTCCACATTATACGAAGCCAAATTTTCCGCGTATTTTTTATTAACGGGCTTGGTGAATTCAATCTCGAATCCATCCGGCATGCCCCTTACCGCGCGCATTTCAAACGGCAGGCGATTGTTCCATACCAACCGTTGGACGCCTTCCGTGGCTTCACCCGCTGAACCCCATCCCCTGTTGGTTTCACCGGTAAATAATGAGCCGTCTTTTGCCCAGGCAAGGCGAACGATGCCAGACTGAAAACCACTTCTGAATGCCCAGGCCGCGCCCTGGTATTCTCCATTTATCTTTTCCATAAATACGCGGTCGATCATACTCTGTCCCTGGTCGCATACCAGCAACTGCCCGGCGAAAGGGCCAAAGGTCCCTTCAGGTATTTTAACGATCTCAGAATTAGAAATTCCTAGTATACCATGTGGGAGCCACACAGCAGGCAATTGCAGATCCGGCACAGATTTCTTTATTTCAAACTCGGTCAGAATTTTTCCGGCCGGATCATTCTGAGGCTTTATCTCCTGCCCGTTTTTGTCAAACTCAACAGGTGGCGGCGGATTTTTGGCATACACTTGTTCGCGTGTTGCTTTAACAGGCGAATTCGGCATACCGCTCCAAACCAGGCTGGCCGGATGACCCATAAAAGCGCCTTTTCGCACGGGTATAACCGCACCCGAACCTACCCAATCGCCCTGGTTATCGGTATAAAATAATTCATCATCTACCATGCTTATCCCGCAGGGCGAGCGCATCCCGGCGGCCCAGGGTTCCATACTTCCATTGTCCCAGATATGCAGGGCCCAGCCTCTCCAGGGAGCATTACTTTTCATGTTCCACCAAACCGGTGGGCATGTACAGTTGAGGGTAACAAAGAAAGAACCATCGGCCGCGATCTTCGGGCCATAGCTGTATTCATGGTAATTTCCAGTTATCGGCCAGGCATAAACAGTTTCATAAATATCAGCCTTGCCATCCATATTGGCATCTACCAGTTTGGTCAATTCACCCCGTTGTGCGCAGTACAATGCGCCATCTTTATACGCCAATCCCAATACCTCGTGCAGGCCGGAGGCAAACTTGCGAAAATACGGATGCTGGCTGGTTGGGTTCTCGACGATAAACACATCGCCGCGCCTTGTCGTAATTCCAAGATCGCCATTTGGCAAAGTACAGAGGCCGCCTACTTCCAGGATAATCCCTTCAGGTGCGGGTACACGCATTATTTTAAAATAATCTTCTTCTTTGGCAGATTCCGGCTGCGACCATGCGCTGCCGTTAATGCCTGTCATTGCAACAACAAGCAGCAAAAAGAAAAAAGATGTTCTATTAAATTTTTTTCTGAATGAATGGTTCATGCTACTGATTTTTAAAAAAGGATCGAATAATTTAATTTGTTTTTTACCGGGATGATCAACTCTTTGCGTCCATCCGCATCCCGTATCACAGGCATTGCTCCACCAGCGTCATCAATGCGGATATAATACGACTTGTCATCGACCAGGTATAATCCCTCTGAAATGCTTTCTATTACGCTCCCTTCGGCCAGTCGCATATATAAATCCGGCACTAAATCCTGAACCGTGATCTCGCGTTGAAGTCCCTGGTTACCTGGCAACACGCGGGATGCATCTTTTACCAAAGTATTGTATACCTGGTAGCGAAACGCCGGCTTGTCGCTATCGTCCAGGACATAACCTTTGGGACGATAACCGGTGCCGGTGGTATCTGCCGACCAGGACGCACCCGGAGACGATAATGTTTCAAGTGCAGGCAAAGGCTTGCCAAACCGCTGCACGGAACCTACTGCCCGGGATGATCCGTCGCCTCTTGAATGCCACATCGGTGTGGCATCTAAAAAACCGCCGCGCCATACCTGCACGATCATTCCTTTGTCGAGGTCATACGTATAATGTAGCTGCTGCGCGCTGCCAACATTTACCGCGTGCGTTACCCGGATCGTATCGATGTCCACGAAGCTGCGCATGATCGTATTGACAGGTGCATTGATCAATATCGGATCAACCTGGTCGCCTGGTGCCACGTTAACATCACTGATCAGGTATTCACGCACACCAGGACCTGCAACCGATAAGCCAAGAGCGGGTTTTGCCCAATCATAATATTTGGAATACAGGAGTTCGAAGGGAGCGTCTCCGGCAGCAAGCGTTATTTTACCTTTTCCGCCCCACTCCACTAACCGGATAACCGGCTGGTCCTTTATTTTCAAATAGCCCCTGCCGCCGGCCGTATTCAAATTAAAATTATATTCACCCGGCTCTTTAACACGCAAGGTGCCCGTGTACCTGATCAAAAATTCATTTGGTATATTACTTACATTGGAAGACAGAAGAAAAGAAGTGCCCTTAGCCTCGGGTGGCAATTTTTTATAATCAGGTTCGGCCTCGTATTTTCCTTTGTACACTTCATATTTAAGATCCACCAGTTCGGGGCGGGGTTTGTCATATTTATTGATTACGATATTTCTGAAAGCGACCGGGCCATGATCGCCCTGAATGCGCAACGGCCCTTCAGTTACTTCGTCATTTCCAAGAGCGCCGCGGGTAGGTCCGGAAAGCTCCACATTTTCCTGGATCGCAATACCATTCAATTCAATCCGCATCATTTTGGCATTCTCAATTTTCTTACCGGTCGCATCAAAACGAGGCGCCTGGAAAGAGATTTTTAAGTGTTGCCATAAGCCTGGGGCCCGACCAGCATTTTGCCGCGGAGCGTGCCCTTCATAACCTTTCTGACCGTCGGGTTTGCTATCGTTCCAACGTTCGTAAACGCCGCCATTGTCAGCCGATGTCGGTGTAATTTTACCCCAGCTATCGAATAGTTGAACCTCGTAGCGGCCCTGTAAATAAATTCCCGAATTGGAACCTTTGGCCATCATGTAATCAAGTTCTAAGTCAAGGTCGCCGTGAAAAGTATTGAATAAAAGATCCTGCCCATGTTTGCCTGGTTCTGACTGGTTAACCAATATCCCATTGCCGGGAAATAAAACTAACAGTTCGTTCTTATTGAGATCAGCTCTTACGTCTCCGGCAATATGCCAATTGGCTGCAGGATCTTTAAAAGATGTCAATTGACTTAAGTCTACTTTATTTTGTGCAGGCAAAAAATATGGAGCGATTAGGACCAATGCGAAGCCGGTGATTTTGAAAAAATTCTTCGTTAAAACCCCGGTATCCAATTTATCTTTCATAAGCAATATTTAAGATCAGTTAAATATAAATGTGGTCAGCACATTTATACCTACAAAAGTATGGAAGCAATCAAACAATCGGGCATGTTTTTTATGGAGCGCGCACACAAGAAGAGATATTGGAGTAAGGGGGAAGGACAGTACTATAATTTTTATTTAACGCAAAGGCGCAAAGGAGCGGAGCAGCAAAGATTGCCATTGTTGTTCCTGGTTTTTGACAAATATTTTACCGGTGAGTTGCTTTCACTTTGTATTTTTTGCGCATTTGCTCCTTTGCGCCTTTGCGTGAAACAACCTTAACCCAACAGGTCAATTTGCGTGAAACAACTCACCGGCTTCCTGGCATTGGCTTTTCTATCAGGCTATTACCAATTACTATAATCAGGATCATCAGGCTGATATATCCTATCACGGTGCCCAATGTGCTTTCAACTTTCCAGGTGAATAAGCAGCAAGCAACAAATACCAGTACACAGATTAATAAAGAAGGTGCTTTCATCGTAAAATAATTTGAATGTATTAATTAAATAAACCCTGTTTCGAGGGCACAAAACTTTCCCGGCCCCATTACAGGGATTTAAAATAGTGACGATCGAATGTTAATCAGCTAATAGAGTTTCCAGGCTAAAGGAGAAATACAGGGATAAAAAATCCTGTTTTATAATTACAAGGCAAACATAATTTGATTATCCGGGATAGACAATACCCTAAAATGGGTATATATTTTTTACTAATGGGAGGGATTATAGTCAGGTTCGTTTAAGCTTTCCTCCTGTAGATGGCAAATCGCTTTATTCTTTTATAATGTTGGATGTAGCCCGTCGTTTCCTGGTGAGTCACCCCCAAAGGGTTACTCACCAGGAAATGATTACAAAAACACAGTCTAAAAATTCAACCGCTTCATTTCTTTCACCGCGTAATTACATGCCCTTGCAGTGAGCGCCATATAAGTCAGCGAAGGATTTACACAGGAACCCGATGTCATACAGGAACCATCCGTAATGAATACATTGGGTACTGCATGCATTTGATTAAAACTATTCAGAACCGAGGTTTTCGCATCGCGGCCCATGCGTGCGATACCCATTTCATGATTGGCATTCCCGGGAAAAGAAATTTTATTATTGATCACTATGTTTTTAAATCCAACGGTTTCAAGCATTTCCTTCGCCGTTTCTCCCATGTCTTCATGCATCGCTTTTTCATTCTCTTTAAACTCGCAATTGATGGCTATTAAAGGCCGTCCCCACTTATCCTTTTTATCATGATTTAAAGTGACGCGGTTATCGGCATAAGGGAGGCACTCTCCAAAGGCATAAAGTCCCAATTGCCAACCGCCCGGTTCGGTAAGGGCGTCTTTTAGCGTGGCGCCGATACCGCTATCTAACTCCTGCCGGCCCCTGGAGGCACTTGCGCCATAATGATAGCCACGCAAAAAACGGTCATCTTTTTGCTTGAAATTCCTGAAACGTGGTATGTATATATTTGTCGGCCGCCGACCATAGTAATACATGTCTTCAAAACCATCTACACTGGCTGTTGCAGACAGTCCCTTATGATGGTCCATTAAATTACGGCCCACCTGGTCGCTGTCATTGCCCAATCCGTTTGGAAAGCGGGAGGAAGTGGAGTTTAGTAAAATGAACGCGGTAGCAACCGTAGCAGCATTCAGAAAAACAAGTCTTGAATAATATTCCGTCACCGCATTTGTTTCGGTATCGATGATCTCTACACCCGTGGCCTTTTTAGCTTGTTCATCATACAATACTTTATTGACCAAAGAATGAGGCCTGACCGTTAAATTGCCAGTCGCGTAGGCAGCCGGCATAGTGCTGGCATTGGTGCTGAAATAAGCACCATAAGGACAACCCCGGTGACAAAGATCCCGCGCCATGCATTGTCCGCGCCCCTGTACAGGTTTGGTAAGGTTAGCCGTTCGGCCGATGATTACGTTACGGTCGGTATAATTTTTTTCAATCTTTTCTTTAAAAGATTTTTCAACCGCATTCATTTGAAAAGGAGGCTGAAAAACCCCGTCTGGCAACTGTGGTATGCCATCAGTATTGCCGCTTACACCGATGAATGATTCTACATAATCGTACCAGGGAGCAATATCTTTATACCTGATCGGCCAGTCTGCGCCATGACCGTCTTTCAGGTTGGCTTCAAAATCAAGGTCACTCCAGCGGTAGCATGCCCTGGCCCACAATAAAGAACGGCCACCAACAATATCGCCTCTTATCCAATCAAACCGTTTGGTTTCTTCGTAAGGATTTTCCTGGTCGTTAATGTAAAAATGTTTATTGTCTTCCCGGTAACTGTAGTGCCGGCTTTGTACAAAATGCGTTTTTTTATCTTCAGTAGATAAATGTAACCGGTGTGGAAAATCCCAGGGATCTTTGGTTGCTGTAGGATAATTGGGATGAACAACATTGCCACCGCGTTCCAGTAAAAGTACTTTTAACCCTTTTTCGCAAAGCTCTTTGGCTGCCCAGCCGCCACTGATACCGGACCCAACGATTATCGCGTCGTAGGTATGTTGATTTTTCGCTTTATTATTGATGGAAGGAGTATCGCCTGGCATAATTGATCTTTCATTTAAGTATAAATATTCACCTAAATTATTGGATTATGAGTTAGATGAAAATTTTTTATTTAAGCGTGTTGATACGATGGATTGCAAATATACCCAAACGTATTTTTATGCAGCCTGTTTCGGTTCGTGAAGGCACTGAACCGGGGCTGGTAACTAAGGGCTTTGGGTAATTCTTTTTGGTTCGTTATAACATGAATCGGCGCCCACGTTGCGTTTATATACTATCAGGACTTCTACCCTGTGACAATCCAGGTTGCTACTGACCTGTACTGCAAAAATGTCCTATTTAAAATGTTGCCTCATCGCATTCGGGTAATCGGCCAGCGCTATTTCCGGTTCTGCGATTTCGGGGTGCCATAATTTCTCCCATTCGAAACTATAGTAGCCTTTGTAACCGCCTTTTACCAATGCATCGATCCCTTCAAAAATCGGCGCCTCTCCTTTGCCAAGCAATGTATATTGCATTTTTTCATCCGCCAATTTTGCATCCTTGATATGAGTATGGCGGATGTATTTTTTTAATTTGTCATAGGCCATTGCCGGTGGCTCTTTTGTGATCGTCCACATGTTTACGATATCCCAGATCAATCCCACATGCGGATGTGCCGCCGCCTGCATAACTTTTTCCAGGTCCTCAATCTTCACCAGGTCACCATGAGATTCCATCAATACCGTCACATTGCTTCCTTTCGCGTGATTGCCCAGTTCCAATAAACCGCTCACAATGAGGTCCATCGTAGCATTGCGTTCCTGGCTCTTTGGGAAATTGTTTGGGAACACCCTGATGTAGGGACAGTTTATTTGCTGAGCCAAATCAATAAAGCGCCTGGCGCCATCTAAATTTTTTTTCCGTTCCACGGGATCGGCAAAATGCAGGTTAGCAGAAGACCCCAGGTCGACAAACCGCAGCCCTTTTTCTTTCATTAATTTGACCGTGGCCTGCCGGTTGGCATGACTATTAAACTCAACACATTTATCAAGATCGAGTTCGCGTTGTATCCCTCTTAGCTCTATGCCTTTATAACCATGCTGCGCCGCAAAATTCACCATTTGCTGAAAGCTCCAGTCAGGACAGCCGAGCGTGGAAAAAGATAAAAGCGGGTCATTTTTTTTTGTCTCAAATGATGATCCCGTAATTGCTGCTGCCAATAGTATGCCCGATGTTTGCAGAAATTCGCGGCGGTTAGATTGATTCATGGTTGATATTTTGTTTTAAGTAGTGTGCCCATGCTCTCAAAAAGAAAGGAGCAACATTTGTGAATCTTAATGGAATGGCGCATATTTGGTCCGGCTGCTTACATTATTTCAGCCGTTCTTTAATATCGAGCTTATATTTTCTTGCATAGTCCTTTGCTACATCGTAGCCTGCATCGGCGTGTCTTATTACACCCAGTCCCGGATCGTTTCTTAACACACGGCTAAGCCTACGCGCCGCTTCTTCCGTACCATCGGCCACAATCACCATACCTGCATGAATACTGTACCCCATGCCTACCCCACCGCCATGGTGCAGGCTCACCCAACTCG
>JBDSLD010000003.1:0-16445 GCA_039916545.1 Ferruginibacter sp. | reverse complement strand
TTTAGTTGGTAAGTGGTTGAAAATCCTTTGTCGAATTCGCCCAGTTGAAACCAGGCATCCTGGTTGATCCAAACACCTTCGCCTTCTTTATCGGGTGAGATAACCTGCTGTAAATTATTGTGTCGGTCACTGGTATTTAACGATACCTGGCCATACCTGGGCGCTACGTTTTTTGTTCTTGGAAATACCCATATTTGCAAAAATTTTGCCGGCCGGTCGTTGTTCTTGTTATACTCGCTGTGAAATATACCCGTGCCTGCGCTCATCGCCTGTATATCGCCGTGTTTTATGACCGCCACGTTGCCCATGCTGTCCTTATGTTCCAGGTCCCCTTCCAACGGGATCGAAATGATTTCCATATTATCATGCGGATGCCTGCCAAAACCCATACCCGGATCCACCCTGTCATCATTCAATACCCGGAGTACACCAAAGTGCATCCTGTCCGGATTATAATATTCACCAAAACTGAAAGTCTGCTTACTATCCAGCCAACCATGATTGGCGTGTCCACGCATACCTGCCTTATGAAGCACAGTACCCGGTATAGCTCCGGCAACTGCCGCCTGTAATTCATTGGAACCAATCAGTTCCAGCTCTGCCAGCTCGTCGATATCGTTTTTGAGAATATTTTCTGACGTTGCATCGCTTGCAAACATGCCCGTTCCCACCAGGCCCTTGTTTATTATATCTTTATTTTCCATATTGTAGATGTTAACTTTTGAAACACAAATTTAAACCGGTAAAAATCGCCGGGCATTGAACCAGGACAAGAAATAAAAGAAGCATATAAATGATCAACACTGACTATGCTGCAGGTATTTTGTGCTTAATAACTTTACCATTGCCCTGCAATTTTTACAGCGCAAAGTTGCAGGGACCAAAACAGCCCTGCATTGATCTATGACAAGAAATTGTAAAAGGGGAATTATTTTTTAGACATTTTTGTCCTCACTTTACTGAGGAATTCGGGGGAGATGCCAAGATAAGAGGCAATGTAGTGCTGCGCCACCCGTTGGGGAATGGTGGGATAACGTTTCAAAAAATCAAGGTATTTTTCCTGGGCCGAGGTGGCGATGGTTTTGAATAAGCGGCTTTGCAATACGGCCAGGTTCCGCTGTACCATTAAACGAAATACTCTTTCTAATTTGGGAACCCTCGCCATTAGTTCTTCTTTTGTTTGAGGTGAAAGGACCAGCAATTCGCAATCTTCCAATGTCTCAATAAACATATTGCTTGGTTCGTGATTGTGAAAACTGGCGATATCACTTACCCACCAATCTTCAATGGCAAATTGCAGGGTGACTTCAAAGCCATTTTCATCAATGTAATAATTCCGGATACAACCTTTATTGATATACGCCTCAAAATTACAAATGTCACCTTCGTGCAAAAGCATTGTTTTCTTAGGCACTGATTTAAATTCCAATATTGAATTAAAGTAAGCTAACTCATCTTCGGATAAATTAGTACATTTTGTTACATGGTTGTTGATCTGTTCGAACATTACTATTTAAACTTTGGGGTTAGATGCTGGATGCTGAGATACTGGATGCTGGATACTGAGATACTGGATGCTGAGATACTGGATACTGGATACTGTGATGCTGGATACTGAGATGCTGGATGCTGGATATTGGATACTGAGATGCTGGATGCTGAGATACTGGATATTGAAATGCTGGATAATCGATACTGGATACTGATGCTGGATACTGATGCTGGATACTGTGATGCTGGATACATATATCAACATATCGTTCATTTATTATCATAATATTTTCTTTAATATTTCAACATCTTTTCTCTGTGCTTCTTTTCTTAAAAAATTTTCAAAAGAAGCTGCATCCCCAAAACGTGCGTCGCTTTTTACCCAGCAGGCATAAAACCTGTACACCAGTGGCGTGTTTCGTATAAATTGCGATACTGTATATGTGTTCAGTATTTCCGAGCCTGCATCCGGTGTTGCACCGAAGCCTGCGAAGCCATTCTTTTTCACCATAATACTCATTCCTAATTCATCCTTATTTTCACTTTGCTTGCCATGTGAATACAGTACAGCCATATTATTTACCTGGAAATTTTTGGAAATATTTTCATTGAAATTGGCAATACCCGTCACCAGTTTCGCCCCTGCTGGCATGCCCTTTACCGTTAGTTTACTTTCATAAAAATACTGCCCGCCCCAGACACCTGTTTCATCTGTTATTTGTATGATCCTTTTATTGACCAGCCAGGTATATTTCATCCTGAATATGGCGCGGATGGGGCCGTCGCTTACCTGCTCATAAACTGTTTTGGTAATATCAGCACCGCCCAACCTGATCAGCGTATCCCTGCCATTTACTTTTAACCGGACTGCAACTGCGCCCGCGCCCAATGACTTTCCTACATGGAGCACATCCATCCCCCAATCGTTCAGGTCGTGGTAGGATGTTTTTACCGTAGTACCTACGCTATCCATCACCATATGTGGTACCCGTTTTCCATAAATATCCCGCCCATTGCGTACATCCATGTATTGCCTGAAAGCGACCTTGTCATTTTCCCAGGCAGGGCCCTCCGTTAAATACAACGGTAATGGTTGTTTGGCAAAATCTGTTGCAGGATTTTTCAAAGGCATCGTTTCGCTGGCTACAGCCGGACCAAATGTTTCGTCTGCATTTTTTTTACTCAGGCGCACATGCGCACGCACCACTGCTTTAATTGTTGCCGGATTATCACTTAATTTAATGTTTATGACTGCTTTTTCTTTCGGTCCGAATGAATATAAAAAAACCGCCTCGTCCCAGTTGCCATCGCCATTCATGTCATCATATTGTACCACCATTGGCCGGTTTGCTTTATTATTAAAAACAACAAATTTTCCGGCCGCGATCTTTCCAAGTTTCTGCTCCAGCATTTTCTTTTGAAACACAATCAATTCATCGCTTCTTTCAACAGTCAGCGTGTTGGTCAGTATAATTTTACCGGTCGGTTGAGCAACACAGGCCAACGAAATCATGAGAAATAAAAAGACCATTGAAAAGCGCATATACTTCATTGTTATCATGCTGTTTATTTTTAATTTGACCCCGGCTTTACTAATCGCTTACTTATTTTTACCTGTCTTGAAAAAATTATTCATAAATAGTAACTGGTAGCCGATGGCATTGGTCCAGTAAGGCCAGTTGTGCATACCCGGCCGCACAATAAAATCGTGTGGTATATTTCTCATCAGTAATTGCTGGTGCAGGTTGTCATTTACTTTAAAAAAGAAGTCTTCCGTACCACAGTCGATGATCAGTGATAAAGCGGTTGGCTTTAATAAATAAAGCTGGTTGATCACAGTATATTTTTCCCATCGATCTGGTTGCGTACTATAACTGCCCAGTCGTTTGGCCATGTCCCAATTATCCGGGAAGGGCCGTATATCCACTCCCCCACTCATGCTGCCTGCCGCACCAAATATGTCCTGGTGGCGAAAGGCGAGCCACAACGCTCCATGGCCGCCCATACTTAAACCGGTGATCGCCCTCCCGGTGCGGTCACTGATTGTCTTGTATTTGCCATCAATCGATTTCACCAGTTCATCTGCCACGTAAGTTTCATACCGGAAGGCCGAATCAACAGGACTATCCCAGTACCAGCTGCCGATCCCTCCATCCGGGCAAACGATTATCATTTGATAAAGATCAGCCGCCTTTTCAAAGCCCTTTGCCTTGGTGATCCAATCGGCATAATTGCCCCCATAGCCATGCAATAAATAAACTACAGGAAATTCTTTTATTGTTTCATACCCATCCGGCCGTATGATAACCGCCTTAATATTTTTTTTCATCGCAGGGCTGTATGTCACAATCGTATCCACGATTGCGGCTGTTCCATTTCGCCCAAATAAAAATAGCACTAATAGTATCCACAGATTTTTCCCACACTTGTTTATCATGATTTAATTATTTGATAAGTTGATAAGTTAATTAATTTGTCATCACCTGTAAATAATATTCAGTCATCGTGCTATATAAAATGGTTGCAGTATAGTTATTTAAGCGCGCTTACCTGCACCATCTTTTCTATATCTTTTGAGAACTGCAAAATATTTTTTAACGGGCGTCCCAGTTCTTCCCAATGCACCGTCATCAAATCACCGTCGGCTAAATTAACCTGTTCACCAAAACTAAATGCATCGGCTCCAAAAAAATGAACGTGCGCCTGCAGCGGTGCCCGATGGCCCGGATACTTGAAATGGTGGTGCTCAATATTGACCAGGCTATGTGCCATATTTTTTTCGCCTGATCGTATATCCTTCGACCAGGTAACATTTTCGTTTCGGGAAATACTGACTGTTCCATGTATGCTTTGAAAATCGGAAGTAATGACCAGTTCGGGACCGATGGCACAGTTTCTTAGTTTGGAAGGAGCCAGGTAGAGGTAATTTTTTTTCTCCATCACATGATCAGAGAATTCATTTCCGGTTGTCAAGCCTATCCGCCAGGGCGTTCCATTTCTATCGATAATATATACACCTGCCACCTCAGGTTCTTCACCCCCATCGTTTCCAAACCAAGGTATTTCAAGGATTTCGCCATGACCGCGCAATATATCACCCGTCCCTTTATAAAACCATTCGGGCTGCACGCCAATGTGACCGGCTGCAGGGTGGCCGCCCTCTAAACCCCATTGGTACATTTGCATGCTGTCGGTTAATTTTACTTCATTTTGCGCATGCATCACCTGGCGGTTAAGCGCGCTGTTTTTATGAGTAAGCCCGGTGCCAGATACCATACATGCTGCAGGATTATGAGGCTGATCAAAAGAAGGCAATAGTTTCCATTCACTTTTTCCATCATAAACAACATCGTAATCCAGTAACTCCGCCGATAAGCGGGATGCAACCAACTTTTCTATTTCTTCCTGTTGTTCGGTTGAATCCAGTGCCAGCTCATAAATAGAGGCGGTGTCTTTTAATAATGCCAATGATGGCTCCTTAACCTGGGCCACCATGCGGCCATGACGTGGATGAGTGAGTTGAACCAACCGGATGCTTTCTTTTGACATAAATTATATTGCGAAATTAAGATACAAATAATACTACAGCGAGACGCAATATCAATTAAAAATAAGGTAATAAGGCCTTGTATTATGGTTTGCCATTTCTACCAAAATTTTCTAACAGGGATAATATCTTCAAATTCAATATGGATGATTTTCAATATTGCCGCTATCAAGGTCTTACTTTAAAATTTCACTTTTACCGGTTGCCCTTTAAAAGCTACCGTTTTTATTTCATTGCCAGGTATCAACCGCACTTTAAAGGTCCGTGAACCGGGTTGATTTTTAAATTCTTTTGGCGCACCCGATGCAATGGTCAACTGCTTTTCCTGTTCGTTCCAGGTGAGGCTCGTCCAGGTTGCTTTTCCTTTAAGATAATCCTGGCTGATGCCATCATCTTCATACAAGGTGAATTGGCCGTTTGCACCCGTGAAAATTGTTAGCACTGTTGGCTCAGTCACCGGCTCACTGGTGTATTGGCGTATGGGATCAACAGGAATTATGGCGCCGGCGCGAACATAAATTGGCATTGTTCCAAGGTCAACGGCCCGGGTAATCACTTGCCCACCACTTTGTTTGATATTTGTCCACCAATCATACCAATCACCTTCCGGGAGATACAATGTCCTGTCGATTGCACCCTTTTCATAAACCGGCGCAATCAGCAGGTCACGTCCCCATAAAAATTGATCCCCTGTTTTCCTGGCTGTCGTATCCGACGGGTAATGCAGCCACATCGCCCGAATCATGGGCATGCCTGTATTGCGCGCCTCCCAGGCAAGTGTATAGCTGTAGGGCATCAGCTCGTAACGTAGTTCATCATATTTTTTTACAACCGGTTCAATGGCCTTATTATTCATTTCTGATTGTAGCGGATAATTTTTACCTTCTTTTGGCCCCATGTCATTTAAGCCCCAGCCCCATGGAAGCCTCGTCCACCAAGCCCTGCCATGCGAACGAAAGGAGGCATTGAAGGATCCGAACTGGAACCAGCGTGCATATAACTCGCCCGTTAATTCTTCATTTGGATAAAAGCCGCCGATGTCTGATCCCCAGAAAGGAGACAAACTCAGGGAGTGGTTTATACCCACTGCTATCTGCGCTTCCAGTGTTTTCCAGGATGATTCCGTATCGCCGGACCATACCCAGCCGCCCCATTTGGAAATACCTAAAAACCCGTTCCGGTGAAGACTCCAGGGCCTGGTATCTGGATTTGTTGAAAGCGGCCCCTGGTAATATAACTGGTGTCGTTTGATGCGTTCAAACAAATTGAACCAGTCGCCTTCATCCGGCCAAAATGCATCTGCGCCGGCATTTACCAACGATACATGTTGCCGCCAGTAATTCAGGATGTGTGAATTGCCGGTCTTCTCACCGGCCTTTGCCGGAATCGATCCATAAAGTGCAGGTAACTTATCCCTATCCCATGGCACCATGTGCAACACTACTTTTACATCACGGTGATGCATATCCGAAAAAAATGATTTGGGTGCCCGATGAAATACTTCGGGGTTGAAATCAAACGAAGGCTGGTTGGTGTTCCAGCCGCGCGGAGTAAATCCGGTACCTAAATAGATGACCGCATCGACGGGAATTTTCTTAGCACGAAAGCTGTCAACAATGCCAATCAACTGCTTTTCATTGTCCAACGTGCGGTGCGACTGCATATAGCCCAGGGCCCATTTTGGAGGCAATACCGTTTCGCCGGAGATAAAAGAAATATCCTTCATCAGCCAGGCAGGATCATGCGCATCAAATACAAAGAAATCGTACAGCCCTTCTACAAAACTATCTACCGGCGGCAGGCCCTTTCCCTGGTTAAGGTCCTGGTTATCTACATTCTGCGGAACCTGCTGACTTTTATCGGGTTTCCGGGGTATGAACAATCCCAAACTATCATTTGCCAGGTCCGCCTGTACCCAGGGACTGGCGATAAAAATCGCCCACCCTTCGGTACCGATCACCAAAGGCACCGGGTTGCGCGAACCATACGCATCGCCCTGCCAACGGGGTTGCATGCTATCGTAACTTCCACGGCGGTCAAACTGTACCGGTTGCTTGCGCCAGTCTTTACCGGGTAGGGGTTTAGGGCCACCTTCTCCTAACCCAAGTAAGGGTGCATCATGAACCAGGAAAGACATTTTTCCGTCTTCGCGAAAAGTAATTTGTTGTACCAACTGATTAAGTGCATTGGTAATATTGATCCGGAGCGGACTGGTGTGAACGGCCACGTTTAAATTACCCACCCGTTTAATAATGGGGCTGGTTATCGCACGCAGACTAACAACAGGCGCGGGATATGACTGATCCGCGAGCGCCGGGGTGTACGGGAAGTCTTGTTTAAAACTTACCGGTTTTAGTGTGATGCGTACACTGTGTTTTCCTGCCGGGCGGATATCAAGCTGCGCCGGCTGACCGGAGATGGTAATTGATTGCGCCTTTGTTGTAGTGGCATTAACGGAGAAGATTAAAAATAAAATACAATATATTAAGCGCATGAAAGCAATTTTAGGTAATAAAAAGATAGCTTTTTTTACCCGGATTGAATTATTAATTGCGTTTAAATATATTATTTTTCAGTTCAGTTGATTAGGATTGATAGAAGGATATAGCTTTAACCAACCGCAAAGGGCATACTTCATGCATTTATCCCGGCACTAAAATGTAATATTCACCTAAAACTAACTCGCCCAGTTCGAAGGCCACGTAGTCCCAGCGGGGTTTTCACGGCCGAAACTTATGGCTCCAACAGTGGTATGCGTGAAACCCTGCTGCGTGAAGGGACTAACCTACTTCACCTTTTATATAGGAATTATCATAGTAAGAGTACAGCTAAAGTCCGGCAACGACTAAATATCGGTAGATAAAATAAGTGCCGCAGGGATGAAATATAAATACCGATCATCATGAGTAGCGCCCGAGGTAGCAGGGTTTCACGGATATAACTTTTATAACTCCTATTAACTAATGTGAAAACCCCGCTGGGACGTACCCTGGCGGACGAATCCGTGAAGGCCACAGTTCAATAACCTATCCCAACCCAAGGCTACGAATCAACTTAACCAGCATCCTGTATCAAATTTTTTCGCAAATTCCAGCATCCTGTATCAAGTATCCCTTGCCGCCCCCGCACAAAAAAATGATGCCGGAAATTACCATTCAATTATGGTAAACCGGCATCTCTTCACCCAAAACCCCCTGAATTATTTACCGTTTGCGTCTTGTTTGTCAGCAATACGTTCTGCATTAAATGCTGTTGGCACACCTGCCTGCAACATGTAGAACGAGCCGTTTAAGCCGCTGAATGTTGTCGAAATACCGGTAATCGACTTACTGGTCCAGTTGCCTGAATAAGTTGTTTCCGAACCGTTAAAGGTGAACATGAACATGCCTGAGGTTTGCACCCATTTTCCGGTGTGCCCTTCTCCGTCACTAAAAGTGCCCCCTGCATTAACTGTCATGGTTGTTTTGCTGTAACTGCCATCGGAGTTCCAGTCATAAAATAGCGTCCAATTTCCTGTAATAGCCATAGTTGTAAATTTATTGCCTACTCTTTGATGAAGGATTTTCGGCTTATTCCTTGATCGGCCTGCTTTTTATTTGGAGGATTACAGCAGCGCCGGATTTTACTATTTGAATTTTGTATACTTTCCTTTTTTATAATACCTCACCGGGTAGGTATCAGATGCTGGCAGAAACCGGCTTAACAGGTTTCTTACCAACTGAACCAATGGATTCCTGTTATTTCTTTTAAATTTTACGGGCATCGAATTCATTTTTTTCCTGAACTGCATATGTTTGATTTGATAGATCAATGCTGGTAAAAAAGCCCGGAACCGCGCTACACCCCGTTATGATCTGATCGCAGGACAAATATGAAATAAACTTTAAAAGATTTTATAGGTATCCTTACTGAAAATTGAAGGATTAAATACTCAAAAAATATAGGTAGAAATACCTGCTTGATAGTTTTGTTTTGTACTTTACTTTGGCTTAACATTTTTCACAAAAAAAAATCATGTATGAAATCCATTTCTAAATTGAAAGCACTAAGACTATTGACCACTGCATTTCTTATCATAGTATTATTTAGTCAATGCAATAAAAAAGCAGCTGAACCGAAGTGCTGTGAGGGATACACCGGTAAGCTGACCAATCCAAATGCAGAAAGACTTGTGAAGCAATGTCATTTCATTCCCGCCGATTCAATTGAAGTTTGGACCAAAAGGTACCAGGAAAGCAAAAAAAGAGGCACTGAAAATAATGTTAGCCTGCCTGGCCTGGGTGAGGTATTGGGTGATTCCAGTTCCTTTAACAGTTGTATCATAAGAAAAATAATTTCTGATGAAAAATGTATCGGGTTGCGTGTCATCTATGGCATGAGCGAGGATAAAAAAATACATGTAATACTTGCCGGCATCAATCCTGATTACAGCACGTTATACATTAAGGAACCCGAAGAATGCTGCCCTGGTAATACAAAGCAAGTTCAGATGGCGCCTGCAGGAGATAATGGCAAAATTGGGGGCGCCGAATACGGCCAGTTACCTTAATGCACCTGCCTGCTTTACCTATTTCAATGATTATTTATGGATGATAATTTTACCTTCCTGATGGCAATGGCTTGCCTGTTGCCAACTGTTGCAGGTATTTACAGGTATAATAAAATTGACAAAAAATATCATCCGTTTATTTTTATGATGATGCTCGATGTTGTAATTGAACTCATCATTTTTTCAGCCGTCAAATTTCCGGGACTGGCTAAATTTTCAAGGGTATTGGTCAACTTATACATGCACTTAAATTTTGATTTATTTTTATATTTTGCTTATATCAATAAGTACTTATCCAAAAAAACGATGCAGGTGTTAATTGTAATCGCCCTGGTCATTGGTATAATTAATTATATTTACTACGGCACGTTGTTTAAACCATTCTTTTATTTACTTTGTTTTGTATCTGGTGTAATGCTTATTATTTCGACCGACATCCTTTCCCGCCAGATCATGGTCATTAAATACAAGCTGATCAATAATTTCTGGTTTTGGGTAAGTAGCTTTTCTATTGTGTACAATGCCTTTACCCTGCTGATCTTTGGCTTGTATGTTTTTGCAATGTTCAATACCCCGAATGGAAAAGCGATAGGGAGTATCCAGCATTTTGTAAACGCGGCCTGCTATATTTTCTTTACGGTAGCAATATTCCGGATACCTGAAAAAAGCCATTGATTGAACAGGTCTCTTTTTATTTTTTTATACTATAATTACCGGCAATAACTTCTAATGAGTACGCAGACAGATATGTTCAATGTAGTTTTCATAGCAGCTTTGATTGTGGCCCTTATAATTATCTTTTTTATTTTCTCGATCGTCCGCGAACATAAAAAAGTATTAAAATGGCAACAGGCCCGTATTGCGGCCGAGATCAATACGTTGGAAAATGAGCGCAAAAGAATTGCCGGCGATTTGCATGATGAGCTTGGCCCTATTCTCTCTGCGATCAAATTGCAGATCAACCACCTGGAGCCTGAAGATGAGACGGAGACCGCTGTACTGGAAAAATCAAGTAAGCAGATCGATAACGTGATTCAACGTTTTAGGGAAATCTCTTACAACCTGTTACCCAATACGCTGGTGAGAAAAGGATTCATCAAAGCAACACAAGAATTTATCGGTAAACTGGAAGTCCTGCATGCTTTACAAATTGAGTTTACTTCGCAGGAATTTACCCTAACCCCTGAAAGAGAAGTTAACCTTTACCGGGTGTTGCAGGAGATCATTCAAAATACTGTCAAGCATTCAAGGGCCACCGTTTTAAATATTACTATTCAAAAAAAAGATAAGACAATATTATTAAAAACAAAGGACAACGGGATTGGCTTCAACTATACGGAGAAAACACAGATATCAAACGGACTGGGTTTATTCAGCCTGCAAAGCAGGGCCGAATTGTTAGGCGGACAGTTAATGGTAAATACACAACCTGGCAATGGAACTGCTTTTGAAATTGAAATACCGCTTTAATATGGTAACACCTGGCAACATAAAATTGATAATAGCGGATGACCATGAAATTTTCCGTGATGGCTTTAAATTAATGCTTACGAAATACCCGGAAGTTTTTTTAATTGGCGAAGCGGTCAATGGCAAAGAACTGGTCGAGCTGGCGCTGAGTTTACAACCGGATGTTATTATCACCGATATAAAAATGCCGGTGATGGACGGTATTGAAGCAACTAAAAAAATCATTGAACAGTTTCCGGATATGGGTATTATCGGGCTTTCCATGTATGATGATGATGACCTGATCATTGAAATGCTGGAAGCCGGTGCTAAGGGGTACCTCATAAAAAATGCAGGGAAAGAGCAGATAACAGAAGCCATAAAAACTGTTTACAACAATGACCCTTATTATTGTAAAACCACGAGTCATAAGCTAACCAATATGATCGCCAAAAGTCGTTTTAATCCATATAAAAAAACAGCAAAAGCTGAGTTCAGCGAGCGGGAAAAAGAGATCATCGAATTAGTGTGCCGCGAGCTGACCAATAAAGAGATTAGCGATAAATTATTTCTAAGTGTTCGTACGGTAGAAGGGCACCGCCTGAAGATCCTGGAAAAAATGAATGTAAAAAATACGGTTGGCCTGGTAGTGTATGCCATCAAAAACGGCATCATGAAAACATAAGCCCTTCCATAAATTTTTATTATTGCTGTGTTTTGTTTGTTTCCACATACTTCCACTCTCCTGTCTTTATATTTAATGTCCATGGCTTCGGACCCGGCACCCATAATTTGCCCTCCCCAATCTCTAGTGGCATCCACAAATAACGGGAATCCCACTGTGTTCCGGGTCTCCAAATATCCCCCATAAAAATAATGGTCGTGGCTTTTTTGCCAACCACCTTTAAAAGCATGGTGGATTGTGAGCCGTATGTATTCGCCTGCGGTGGAGCAATATCTTTGAATGCTGACCAGGGGCCCTCCAAAGATGGAGCAGTTGAATATTTGTTCGGATTGGCCTTCCATCCTGTCAAAGCCGAGCCGATCGAATAATACAACCCGTTGTAGTGGACAATCGCGCCACCTTCCATGTGTTCTTTTACAAGGCTCATTTCTTTTTCAACATCCATATAATCTTCGGAGAGTTTTGCAATACGAAAACCAAAGGGGCGGTCCTCAAAAACCAAATAGGCAGTACCATCATCGTCTATGAACTGGCCGATATCACGGCTCTCATGGCCAAGTGGCCGAAAGCTTTTTACATAAGTGAATTGACCGCCCGGCTTATCACTAACGGCAATGCCTACTCTGGCAAATTTATAGCTGCTGTTATCCAGGTGAAAATACATGACAAACTTCTTTGCCTTTTTATTATAAAAAACCTTCGGCCGTTCCAGTACCCATTTTCTTCCCAAATTTTCCGGGTCCGCCATCTTCACCACATCGCCCAGGAATTTCCAGTTTACCAGGTCGTCTGACGAATAGCAGCTCACATACCGATAATTGGTATCGAGGCCCTGCGAGCGCTCTTCACCATACCAGTAATAAGTTTTTTCGAATTTAATAATGCCGCCGCCGTGCGCCTGGATATGGTTGCCATTATTGTCGGGCCATTTGTCTGCGGGATATATTACCTTATTTTTTTGTGCCGATGCCGACAATATGATTACTGTAAAAAATATAAATAAAGAATGCTTTAAAATAGTAGTATGCATGGTGATAAAAATTATGAACCACTCAGTTCAACAGACCTGTAATTAAAATAAAAGACAGCCGTGAACAAGCCCGGAATTTTTCAAAGATAAGCCAGGTGCCTGTCAATCATACAAATGAATTTCATAAAATATAGCCATAATAAGACCGTCTCAAATAACATAACCTTTGTCAAAAAAATTTTTCCTGTTTCTATTTACGGGAATAACAAAGGCCAGTTTTACGGGTATTATTTCTCCCTGGTTTTAAAACAGGAATGATTTAAACTTCCTATGTAGTAAATTGCAGCATGGCAAAAATACTTATCTTATTTGCGCATCCTGCTTTAGAAAAATCAAGGATCCATAAAAGGATGATCCGTCATATAAAGCAACTCAATAATGTAAGCTTTCATGACCTCTACCAGGTGTACCCGGATATGGACATAGATGTAGCATACGAAAAGAAATTGCTACTTGGTCATGATATTATAATAATGCAGCACCCGTTTTACTGGTATAGCGCCCCTGCTATTTTGAAACAATGGCAGGACCTGGTACTGGAGTATGGCTGGGCCTACGGTCCGGGTGGTAATGCCCTGGCCGGCAAACAGATCATGAATGCCATTTCCTGTGGCGGATCAAAAGAAGTGTACCGGAGAGAAGGGCGAAACAGGTACACTATAAGAGAATTACTGGCGCCCCATGAGCAAACTGCGCATCTTTGCCAGATGGAGTACCTGCCACCCTTCGTGGTGCATGGTACCCATAAATTAAACCAGACCGACATTGAATTGCACGCCGTTCAATATGAGGAAATACTGATCGGCCTGGAAAGCGGGCGGATATCGCCGGAGGAGTGGCTGCGGGCGACTTATATGAACGATCTCAATCCACTTCCTATTACTTTACAATCATAAAGCAGCATGGACCAACATTCATTTCTTTTCCAGGCGATGATCTACCTGGCAGCGGCGGTTATCATGGTACCGCTGGCAAAAAAAACGGGCCTGGGCTCTGTACTGGGTTATTTATTGGCAGGCGTACTGATCGGCCCTTTCGTACTCGGCTTTATCGCGCAGCAAGGAGAAAGCCTGCTCCATTTTGCCGAATTTGGCGTAGTGATGATGCTTTTCCTGATCGGCCTGGAACTGGAGCCCGAATTACTTTGGAAATTACGCAAATCGATCATTGGATTAGGAGGATTACAGGTGCTACTCTCCACTTTTTTATTGGCAGGTGCCGGCTTATTCTTTGGACTTAACTGGCAATCCGCGCTGGCAACCGGTATGATCATGTCACTCTCCTCCACTGCGATCGTATTACAGACGCTTACTGAGAAGGGCCTTATGAAAGCTGCTTCCGGTCAAAGCGCCTTCGCAGTGCTGTTGTTCCAGGACATCGCAGTGATACCAATGCTGGCACTGCTACCGCTGTTGGCCACCTTCATGCCTTCTGCTCAAACGGCAGGCGAGGCGCCTGTATCCACCTGGACCAGCGGGCTGCCGGGCTGGGGACAAACACTTGTTACACTAAGTTCTGTTGCATTTATTATTATTGGTGGCAGATACATTATAAAACCGATTTTCCGGATAGTAGCAGCCACCCGGCTTAGAGAAGTGTTTACTGCGACAGCTCTATTGCTGGTAGTAGGTATTGCTGTACTCATGACACAGGTGGGTTTGAGCCCTGCTTTAGGCACCTTTTTAGCGGGCGTAGTACTCGCCAATAGTGAATACAGGCATGAGCTGGAAAGCGATATCGAACCATTCAAGGGCCTGTTCCTCGGCCTTTTTTTCCTGGCGGTTGGCGCATCGATCAATTTCAATATTATCCTGCAACATCCTGCCATGATACTTGGCCTGGTAGCCTTATTGATGCTGGTAAAAGGGCTGGTGCTGTTCCTGCTGGGTAAAATTTTCAAGCTCGCTATTGGTCACAATATGATCTTTGCTTTTGCGCTTAGCCAGGTTGGCGAATTCGCATTTGTACTTTTCTCCGCTACTTTGTCAGAAGGGGTACTTGAACCAAAAGTGGTGGATGTACTGGTGGCAGTTGTTGCGATCAGCATGGTCGTTACTCCTTTGCTGATGTTCCTCAATGAAAAGATCCTGCTACCCAGGCTGGGAACAAAAGAGATGGCGGAAGAAAAAGATCCAGATGCCATCGACGAAAGTAATCCTGTTATTATTGCCGGTTTCGGGCATTTTGGAAATACCATTGGCCGTTTTCTAAGGGCGCATAATATTAATACGACCATATTGGACATAGATTCGGACAGGGTCGACCTGCTGCGGAAAATGGGGTTCAAAGTATATTATGGCGATGCATCCCGGTACGATCTGCTGGAAGCTGCCGGTGCATCCAAAGCAAAGATCATTATCATCGCCATAGATGATGCGGCCAAGCGGCTGGAGATGATCGAAACCATCAAAAAACATTTTCCTGATCTGCGTATGCTGGTAAGGTCCACCAACCGTACGGATGCGTACGACCAGATGAATGCAGGGATGTTGCACGTGTACCGCGAAACCATGGACACGGCATTAAGGTTGGGAGTGGATGCAATGAAGTTTTTGGGGTACCGCGCTTACACGGCTCAGCGCACCTCGCGTACTTTTTTTAAACTGGATGAATTGAATATGAAAAAATTGGCGTCAATCAGGGAAGAGGAACAATACATCAATACCGCCCGCGAATTGATAGAAGAACTGGAAGACATCATAAAAGCCGACAGGCAAAACATAAGCTTCGCCGGCGATGCCGGATGGGATGAAGAAGGGTTGATAAGAGATGCTACTAAAGATCTGCGATGATTGAATTTATTTGGTGAAGTCTTAATTCCTGGGCGGGCGAGATACCATGACATAGGGTGTGGAGCACATAAGTGTTCGAAACGTGGCTTTGTTGGAATTTCCCGGCGCAGGGCTCCACCCTGTGTCTGCTTCGTTACTAAAGTTTTAACGTTAGAGGTAGTTGCTAAAAAAACATTGGGTATTTGGAAGCATTTATTAGTAACAAGGAAGACACAGGGCAGAGCCCTGCGCCTGGTGAATTACTACGTTGTCATATCAAAATAAGCTCAATTGCATTGGGCGCAACGACCGGATGGGTAACGGTTTTGAAAACTGCCGCCCTTGCGCCGGTTTTTGAATTGTGTAGATCGCGGTTTGCTCGTGACGGGATGCGACAACAACCTCGATCCCCTCCGCGTGGTCATTGAAAAGTCGCTGAACCATCACCGGGTCATTGTTATCCTGCGATAAATGTGCAAGCAAGAGGTGGGTCATAAACGGTGACCGGTAGGTGGTAAATATTTCTAATGCCTGCCTGTTCGATAAATGCCCCATACCGCCACTGATACGATTTTTCAGGAACCTGGGATACCTTCCCTTTTCTAATAACACTTCATCATAATTCGCCTCCAGGAAAGCGGCATGGCACTGGCTGAAATATTTTATAACATGGGCACAGGGAATACCGATATCCGTGAAAACACCAATCGTAATATCATTGCAGGTGATGATAAAACTGTGCGGGTCTACAGCATCGTGGCACTTTGGAAATGCTGTTATAGAGAGCCCGCCAATATTTACGGGCTCATGCGCTGTTAAGGTATGGGCAAGCTCTTTCTTTATGGGAACACTGCAATTTTGTGAAGTATGGCTGGTAATAAAAACAGGCAAAAAATATTTTTCCGCCAGTCCTGCAACACCTT
>JBDSLD010000002.1:0-16646 GCA_039916545.1 Ferruginibacter sp. | reverse complement strand
TTACCCACTAATTCTTCATTGCGGTGGGGCCCGTAAGCATCCGCGGTATCCCAAAAATCAATGCCCAGCTCAAATGCCCGGTGCAGTGTTTTTATCGATTCTTTGTTATCAGTTGTTCCATAAAATTCACTCATGCCCATACAACCCAGGCCAAGCCTAGAAGCAGTCAACCCTTGCGACCCTAATTTATTTTTAATCATAATAGATATTTTTATAAAGTTACAAAGCAGCCAGGTGATATATTGTTAAGAGAAATCGATTTTGAATAATGACATAAAAAAACTTATTTCGTTCACAAATCAATTGTATTGCAACTTTCTATTATCATCGTAAATTTTAACGTAAAATATTTCCTGGAGCAGTGCCTTTGTTCGGTCAGTATGGCTTGCCGAAATATTGAAGCTGAAGTTTTCGTAGTAGATAATAATTCCAGTGATGGCAGCAAGGATTTTTTTGCCGGCAGATTTGATGCTGTAAAATTTATATGGAGCCAGGAAAATGTTGGTTTTAGTAAAGCAAATAACCTTGCCCTCGCGGAAGCTATTGGCCAATACATTTTATTTTTAAACCCGGATACTATTTTACCTGAAGATTGTTTGGAGAAAACCTTGGCTTTTTTTGAGGACAAAAAAGATATGGGTGCGATGGGTATCAGGATGATCGATGGAAGCGGAAATTTCTTAAAGGAAAGCAAGAGAGCCTTTCCATCACTTTTTACTTCTTTTTGTAAATTGTCAGGACTTACCTCCCTGTTTCCGTCTTCCAGGATATTTGGCCGTTATTACCTGGGCGAGCTGGACGAAAATAAAAACCACAGAGTAGATGTGTTGGCCGGTGCATTTATGTTAATTAGAAAAAGCATTCTTGATAAAATAGGCGGTTTTGATGAGCGCTTTTTTTTATATGGTGAAGACGTTGACCTGAGTTACCGCATCCAGCAAGCGGGATTTCAGAATGTTTATTTTTCGGAAAGTACCATGATACATTTTAAGGGAGAAAGTACAAATCGGGGAAGTTTAAAATATGTGCGTTTGTTTTATGGGGCTATGAGCCTGTTTGTAAAAAAGCATTACAGCAGCGGTCTTGCAAGGTTTTATAACCTGTTAATCAGGGTAGCAATTTGGATAAAAGCGCTTTTTTCAGCAATAGCTCATATGCTAAAGCGCATGTTTGGAAAAGTAAAGCCAGGCACTGTGGAGGCACGGTGTTTAATAATTGCCGGTGAGACGGAATTCGATTTTATACGATCTGTTTTGCAGGAAAATAACCGGCAGCAAGAGATTATTGGGAGAATCAACCCAGGTTCTGCAGTAACTGGCGATGCTATGGGAAGTTTGCAGCAATTAAGTGGTCTTGTGGTCAAAGAAAATGCGACAGAAATTATATTTTGTACAGATGATTTTTCTACAAAGGAAGCGATTTCAATTATCCAACAATTGAAGGAGGAAATATTTTTTAGGTTTCATTTTGCTGGTACTTTCAGCATTGTAGGAAGTAAATATGAAAAGTCAGCCGGTGATTTTATTGCTATCTCAAGAACTACTTAGACTTATTTATTTTGAGTGACGGGTTTAATTCCAGTTGATATTTAGTTCGTGTTCGTCGGATCGAGTGGTGCTACTAACTCAAATAAATAATAAGGTCATATCATTTACAGATCGTTTCTATTAAGGTTTGCAAACTAATAATATGGAAGTTATAGGCCAAAACCGCTATACTTCATATTGACGGCAAGGCCTAAGCGCACAAATATTCAAAATCTAAGTTTTTAATGGAATTTTTGGATTTCCGATATTCAGCCTGGATACGAAGAGGCGGATATGCTCATAATCCTATTAAGACGAACTTTTTTGATTTGACAAAAGTTAGCGTACAAAAAAACCATTCTTTTCAGAATGGCCTTTATTACTAACTAACCCTAAAACCCAATATATTTATGTAGCAAGATTTTCTGCAATTTTAGCCCTGATCTTTGTTTCTATTTCTTTGGCCATTTCCGGATTGTCAATCAACAAATTCTTTACAGAATCCCTGCCCTGTCCTAATTTGTTGGTATCATAACTGAACCAGCTTCCACTTTTTTGTACAATACCTAACTCTACGCCCATATCTATTATCTCACCCGTTTTGGAAATGCCTTCTCCGAAAATAATATCGAATTCTGCCGTGCGGAAAGGTGGCGCAACTTTATTCTTTACCACTTTTACTTTTACGCGGTTACCAATTGCTTCGTCGCCATCTTTTATCTGTGCCATACGTCGAATATCCAGCCTTACAGAAGCATAAAATTTTAGTGCATTACCACCGGTGGTTGTTTCCGGGTTACCAAACATTACCCCGATCTTTTCCCTTAACTGGTTAATAAAAATGCAGCAACAATTGGTTTTAGAAATGGTAGCAGTCAGTTTGCGAAGCGCCTGGCTCATCAACCTGGCGTGCAGCCCCATTTTACTGTCACCCATTTCCCCTTCCAATTCACTTTTAGGTACCAGGGCAGCCACCGAATCTATCACCACTACATCTACCGCGCCTGATAAAATTAAACGATCCGCGATCTCCAATGCCTGTTCACCATAATCCGGTTGGGATATCAGCAGGTTATCTATATCAACACCTAGTTTCTGCGCATATCCGCTATCAAAAGCATGCTCTGCATCTATAAATGCACACATGCCACCTTTTTTTTGTGATTCCGCAATTACATGCGTTGCGATGGTCGTTTTACCACTACTTTCCGGTCCGTAAATTTCAATTACCCTTCCTTTTGGTAAGCCACCAATTCCTAAAGCCACATCCAGACCCAGCGATCCTGTCGATATTACTTCCTGTTCCACATGGGGTTTGTCTCCCATTATCATTACTGAGCCTTTGCCAAAATCCTTATCGATCTTGTCCATTGTTAACTTAAGCGCCTTTAATTTTTCTGCGTTACTCATTGTTGTTGTTTTTATGTGATGTATCTGGTTATGCGTTGTAAAAGTAAACTCAGGATCAAAGATAATATGTTTCTTTTACTAACACTAATAAAGTTAGTATTTTTTAGTAAAATATTTAGCCAAACTTATATTTTATAAAAAAGCCCCATTCCGGCAACCGGAGCAGGGCTTGCGTAACCAGGGGGGAATACTTAGTTTTTTAACCCTTACGGGTAATGACGGATGAAAACGGGCGTAAAAATTATTTATTCTTGGGTTTTAAGCATCTCTTCTCCCCTGGTTGATTGCAATACAAATAGACGACAGTTTATCGATCAAAACAATACCACAAAGTGTTAGTTTTTTACATGACTTGTTTAGCTTTTTCTATTTTTATGGTTAAAAATTATAAACAATTGCTCATTTATTAAGCTTTATTGGCTTATTGATAGCGTAAGTAATTTTCAAAAAGGCATTAATTCCAATGTTAAATAATTGTTACCCGCACAATTAAAAGACAGTTTTATTTTATAAAAAGTCTAACCTTTGCGGTATAAAAAAATTGATAAGCTTATGAATTGGGAAGTAATTGATAACGAACGTTCTTCCTTGAAGGAATACCGCTTAATCGAAAACAACGATTGCAAACTGGTTATAAAATATAACCCCCGCCATCAATCTGCAAGGATCACCAGTGGAAACCATCACCGTTTATTCTTTTTTGAAAGTGCCGGTTCACTAAGTGGCAAAACAATTTTTAGAAACGAATATGGCATGGAAATCGGTAACCTGGTCCACGACAAATTCCATTCTGAAGAAGGCTCTCTGGTAATTGATGCGAAAAAATATCAATACCAATTACATAAGGACACCGCCTCAGAACTGGTGATTTATGAAAATGGACTTCAAAAACCAGTCGCAAGCTGCAGTATTCCGACAAATAAATCGATCATCCAAAATATCTTTTCTGAGGGTACACAGGCAATCGATAATAATTGTTACCTACTCGGACTTTGCTGGTACCTGGTTCTCCCTTTGGTAAAGGAAAATATACTAAAACTGGCATCTGCCGGTGTATAACATCGCTTCTTCTTTTTTATTAATTTTTGATAACATTAAAGGCCTGAACATTAATCCTGGCTTGAATTAAAAATGCTGTTCCGGAGCCCGTTTCATAACTCCGATCAGCCGCTGCTGGCGAAATATTTCTATTAGCCTCTCTCATCAATTTAGCATAAATATGTTGGTTCTTCCGGGCACGGAACAACATGAACTGTCAACCTGGTGTAAAAATCAGACACACGCACAATCTACCTTATGCCGTTCATCGGTTCCGTAGCTGTGCCGGTAAAGTAGACGTACGAACTTATTCGTTTTAGTGTAACATTTGTTTTAAACAGCAGCAACTTTTAGGAAAACACAGCCCAACATTATCCGCATTGGTAAAAATAAACGATGAGCATCGCTCAATATTGTTGCCGGCTATGGTATTGCAACCGGCTACCAGCCAACTGGGCGGGGTAACAGTTACTGCAAGAAAGCCATTCATACAGAAATTATCTGACCGGATCGTTGTAAATGTGGAAAACAGTAATGTAAGTGCCGGCAGCTCAGCAATGGAGGTGTTGGAACGCTCACCTGGCGTAAACATCGATCAAAACGATGCGATCAGTTTGAAAGGTAAACAGGGAGTCATAATTATGATTGACGGAAAGCCTACGCCCATGACGGGATCAGACCTTGCTAATAACTGCGTGGGTTGCCCTCGGCTGCCATTGAGCGCATTGACATAATAACTAATCCGTCAGCAAAATATGACGCCGCGGGAAATTCAGGCATCATCGATATCAGGATGAAAAAAGACCAGCGCATGGGCGCAAACGGAACATTTACTGCAGGTTATGGCCAGGGTGTATATCCGAAAGCCAATACTGGCACCTCTTTTAGTTAATGCAATAAAAAAATAAATGTTTTCGGCAATTATAATTATTCCTACCGGGTAGGTTTAAATCATTTATTGTTGTTTCCCAGTGTGTTTTTTAATTATAAAATTACTGAAGATAAAACCCTGGATATATTCGTTAGCAGGCGCATCGACCGGCCAGGTTATTCCCAATTAAATCCGTTCCTTTTTTAATTGACGTTACTGCTTATGCGACTGGGAGACCGGGCTTATTGCCGCAATTGACCTGGTCCTATGAATTAAGTTATACACGGAAAAATCTGAACTTTACAACCAGTTATAGTCACACAGTTAACAACCAGAATATTGCCATTGCCAAATTCAGGGAGGTATTTCCGAATATTCCATCAGCGGAAAATGTTACAGTTCAGATACCCATTAGTCTCGCATTCTCCGATTATCTTGGGTTAGGTATTTGCGCACCCGTGCGCATTAATAAATGGTGGAACATGATCAATAATGCTGACCTGTATTATGAAAATTCAATGGCAGCCTGGGCGGCACTGTTTTAAAGAAGGGCAAGCCGGTTGCTGATATCAGGGTCAACAATAGCTTTACATTTAAAAAAGGTTGGGCAGCAGAAATAAATGGTATCTTGACCACGGGTGCTCAGTATGGATTTATGGTACTGGACCCGCAATCGACGTGGAAAAATTCTACGTGCTGAGGCGCGCGGGCATGTAGTTAAAGTTAAATGATGATGGCACTTGAGATAAGATTTTTATATAAATGGTTTTAATCCTTTTCCTGTGCGTGTTATTAATGTGTGCAACGCAATAATTGTAAGTGCATGATATTGAAAACTATACAACTTACGCGGTATTGAGATGAACAATGGTATAAATATTTCCCCACACCATCTAACGTCAATTCAGCGATTCGTACCTTTGCAAAATGGTAAATTATCTCGACGAACTGAACGAACCACAGCGGGAAGCTGTACTACATAAGGACGGACCGATCATGATCATTGCGGGCGCTGGAAGTGGCAAAACGAAGGTGCTTACAACCCGCATCGCTCACCTGATGGGGCATCACGACGTAGACGCATTTAATATTCTGGCCCTAACCTTTACGAATAAAGCGGCCAAAGAAATGAAGGAACGGATAGAACGTACCCTTGGTAACTCAGAGGCGCGCAATTTATACATCGGCACTTTTCACAGCGTTTTTGCCAGGATATTGAGAGCGGAAGCCAATAAGATCGGTTATCCGCACAGCTTTACTATTTATGACACGGATGATGCCAAAAGTGTATTGAAAACAGTGATCAACGAAATGGAGCTGGATGATAAGCATTACAAGCCCGGTACGGTTTACAACAGGATATCGGCTGCTAAAAACAGCCTGATCGGCCCCGTAGAATATATGAATGACTGGGCCATTCAACAGGAAGATGCCAGGGCCAACCGGCCGCTTATCGGCCAGATTTACGATAATTATAATAAACGTTGCTTTAAGAATGGGGCCATGGATTTTGATGACCTGCTATTTAAAATGTATGAGCTTTTAAAAAACCATCCAGAATCGCTCAGCAAGTACCAGCGCAAGTTTAAATATATCCTGATCGATGAGTACCAGGATACCAATACTTCCCAGTATGAAATCATCAAACTGTTGGGTGCGATGCATGAAAATATCTGCGTCGTAGGTGATGATGCCCAGAGTATTTATAGTTTCAGGGGTGCAACCATCGAAAATATACTTCAGTTTACCAGGAACTATGACGATGTTAAAGTGATAAAACTGGAGCAAAACTACCGCAGCACCAAAAGCATCCTGAATGTTGCCAATGAGATCATTGGAAATAATAAAAACCAGTTACCCAAAAAACTTTGGACAGACCGGGGCGATGGCGACAAGATAAAATTGGTTCGTACCGCTACAGACAATGAGGAAGGGAAATTTGTGGCCGATAGCATACAGGAGGAGAAACTACGCAACCATTACTTCAACAGCGATTTCGCGATTTTGTACCGTACCAATGCACAGAGCCGGAGTTATGAGGAAAGTCTGCGGAGGATGAATATTGCCTACCGGATCTATGGGGGATTATCGTTTTACCAGCGCAAAGAAATAAAGGATTATGTGGCTTATCTGAGGATAGTAGTAAATCCAAATGATGAGGAAGCGCTAAAGCGTATCATCAATTATCCTACAAGGGGAATTGGTAAAACCAGCATGGACAGGGCCGTACTGGCAGCAAATGAAAATAATATCACTTTGTGGGAAGTGTTGATGAATGCCGCATCGTACGGATATAAAGGCGGCACGCTCGAGGCCATCAACAATTTTGTAATGATGATCAAAATGTTCCAGAGCGAATTGCCTAAAAAAAATGCGTACGATCTTGCGGTTATTGTTGGTAAAAGCACGCAGATCGTTAAAGAGCTTTTTAATGATAAAACTACGGAGGGCCTGGCAAGGTATGAGAACGTCCAGGAATTGCTGAACTCAATAAAAGAGTTCATTGAAACACCGATGAATGAAGAAGACGGCGAAGTGGGGGATAAAAGCCTGGGCACTTACCTGCAACAGATCACTTTACTTACAGACACGGATAACGAAAAGGGAGATGTGGATAGCGTGAAGCTAATGACGATACATGCAGCCAAGGGTCTTGAGTTTAGTTGCGTTTTTGTGGGAGGATTGGAAGAAACGCTTTTCCCCAGCTCGATGAGCATAAACACAAGGGAAGAGCTGGAAGAAGAGCGAAGATTATTCTATGTGGCCATCACGAGGGCCAAAACGAAATTATGGCTGACTTATGCCAATGCACGTTACCGGTTCGGCCAGTTACAGCAAAATGAGCCCAGCCGGTTTATTGAAGAAATGCCAGCCGATTTTATTGATAAAAGTTTTGCGGGCGGCGGAATCCGCAACCAGGGCGGGCATAGTAATAATTGGGGCGGCAGTTCGTTTGATAGGAATGGAGCCGGAGGAAGCAGTTACCGGTCATCGCCACAACCGCCTAAAAAGGAAGAAAAGTCAAGGCCGGCCTATTTGGTACCGACCAGGCCACAGGTTAAGGAACATACGCCTACGGCAGATTTTGCCCCAAGCGATACCAGTAATTTGCAGGCCGGGCAAAAAGTAGAACACCAGAAATTCGGGTTTGGAGAAGTGATGAAGATGGAAGGAGCCGCCCATAACCCGATCGCTATTGTTCAATTTGAACTGAACGGAGAGAAAAAAATAATGCTCAATTACGCCAAACTGCGGATATTGGAATAAATCCGTTGGTTTAAAATTTCAGCCGCCGACTTCAAAAATCAGCGGCTTTTTTAATATTAAAACTTTTTGACCACTTGGGTAAAATCAATAACCGCCTTGCCGGATTTAGACTTACCTTAATACCTATAAGCGAATGTTGTATAGAGTTGTTCAGAATTTCCATCCCAAATAAATTGCTTTTTATGTGTTGGGTAACCAGCTTGATTATAAACATATTCATACCTGTTATAGCCCGTTAAAATACCATTTTTATCAAGGTTACTTATTTTAACCGGGTTATTTGCATACAAAGCAATGCCTGGTAAAAATTTGCCCAAAACATCATCCGGTACCGGATGATGTTTGCTATCGTATGCTTCAAATACTTTTGAATAAGACAACACAAAAGGACTGGATACATCCATACGGTAGGCAAAATCCATCCGCTTCACATTTCCTTCGTTATAGTATTGGTAGGTCACTTTTGTTTCTTCCGCATTTTCCGGCTGAAGTTCCGCATTTTGTTCGACCAGGTATTCCAATCTATTTTGCTGACTATAATGCAATAAAATAGTGGAAAGCTTCTTACCGTTAAAAAGAAAATTGTCAGTTTTGACCACCAGGTTTCCCTGGTAAGCATATAAAACATAGCCGATATCATTGGTGGCTTTTACCAGTTTGTTGGCTGCATATTCCAGGGTGTGGGTAATCTTATTAACAGTGCCGGTACCGTTTTCCCACTGTGCAATGTATTTGGTGAGCTCGTTTTGGGTATTGTATTCAAATGACTGGTAATCATTGGCTGCTGAACTGATCTTTGTAACGTTTTTGTTTAATGGTGGATCTGGAACCGGCGCCGGTTCTTTACTGCAAGACGCAAAAATTGTTATGATCATTGATATTAATAAGATATTCTTCATAATTGCGTTGTTTAATGATGAAAATGGACGTAAAAATCTAACAAACGTTTTATATGGGCAATCGCATAAATATGTATTCAGGAGGAATGGAATGTGACAACGATCCCTGCAGGAAAATTAAAAAGCACCTCTTTTCCTTGTTGTACCATACTTGTTAGTTTTGTATCTTTGTATCGAAATTTTTAAATATAATGTTATGATTAAGACAGGCAATCCCGTAATAAGTATATATACCGAGATGACACCGAACCCGGAAACGATGAAGTTTGTCGCCAACAAATTGTTGTATCCAGGCAAAAGCATTGATTTCCCGGATGAAGTAAGTGCCGCTCCATCTCCGCTGGCGCAGGAGTTGTTTACTTTTCCTTTTATAAAATCGGTTTTTATTGCAAGCAATTTTATCACGCTTACAAAAACAACCGGCACCGACGATTGGCAGGATGTTATACCCACCATTAAACAATTTTTAAAAGAATACCTGGAAGATGGCAAACCGGTAGTGAATGAAGAAGACATTGCCGCAATGAAACAGGAAAGCAGCAATGAAGTAAGTGCCGATGACGATGATGTAGTAAAACGTATCAAGGAACTGTTGGAAAATTATGTGAAGCCGGCTGTGGAAATGGATGGTGGTGCGATACAGTTTAAAAGTTATGAAGATGGCAGGGTAAATTTAATGTTGCAGGGAAGCTGTAGCGGTTGCCCTTCTTCTATGATTACGCTGAAAGCAGGTATTGAGGGAATGATGAAAAGAATGATCCCTGAAGTAAAAGAAGTAGTAGCAGAAGCGGAATAGAATTATCTTCCTTTAAATTTAAGGATCCGGGTTTGGACGAAATAAATTTGAGCATCTATACTGAATTGTGTATGGATGCTTTTTTATTTTGGTGATTTTTTTGCAATGGCCAGGCTGGTATTCCTGTTTCCCCATGCCCACCAGATTAAAACAAATTGCAAAGGAAATAACCGCACCCAGGCAGCCCATGCAGGTATGCACATGGTTGCACTCATACAACCGTCTTTTTGTATCATAAAAATATGCGCTGGTATAAAAAGTATTAGCAGGATGATGATCCCGTATGCAGCCAACGATCTCGTTTTTGAAAATAATAGCAGCGCGCCAAATACAATTTCCATTACGCCACTTGCTATATTGATAAATGAATGCCAGGGCATGTAAGGAGGAATGATCAACAGGTAGTTATCCGGATGTATGAAATGATTTATGCCTGCACCAATGTATAAAACAGCCATTAAAAGCAAACTGATTCTTTTTATTAACATTTAAGGCCTTTGATTAGTTATGCATGAATATACATTTCTTTAATTCTTGTAAAATAAGAATAAAATATTTGTACGAGGTAAATTAAAGTCCGGGCGATAGATTTTGCCATTCAATATTTCATAACGGCTCAATGTTTTGCAAGGATTTCAAAATGGTTACCTGCAATACTTAACTTTGTTATTACTGGTTTTTATAATCCGTAACTATCTAAAAACAACGCCTGCTTTTTGTAAAATGACGATAAATAGAAAACAATTTTTTTGCCTGTTAATCTTTGGTGCGCTGCTTGTAACAGGTTGTGCAGTAAGCAACGATCCGGTCCGGACAGAGATCAGGCAATTGCAAAAAGGTATCATTAAAGAGGATACCAGTTATGTGTACAGTTTACCTTTTGCATACAATGAATCGCACAGGTTAGTGCAGGGATATTTTAGCAAATATTCTCATAAGAACCGCGCCGCACTTGATTTTAAAATGAAAAAAGGAACAAAGATCCATGCGGCAAGAGGCGGAGTTGTAATAAGGGCCAAAGAAGACGGCTTTAAAGGCGGATGGAATAAGAAATACCGGCCCGAGGGAAATTTTATTATCATACAACATCCGGATAGTTCGAGGGCTGGATACTGGCACCTGCAACATGAAGGCGCATTGGTAAATGTCGGCGATACCGTTGCACAGGGACAATTGATAGCACTTAGTGGCAGAACAGGTTATGCCTTGTTTCCCCACCTGCATTTTTTAGTTTGGCGATCCGGTAAAGGGGGCCAGTGGTTGCCATTGGCCACAAGGTTTAAAACAACAAAAGGAATCGGCTATCTTCGGCCTTTAAGAAAATATCGAAACATCAACCCTTAAATTATTGATTTGACAGCAGAAGAAATAATTCAGCAATTTATTGCAGGGATGAAGAACACCGGCGTGCTTGAGTACATCGCTGTATTCACGGGTATTGCCAGCGTATGGTATTCAAGAAAAGAAAATATCCTTGTCTATCCGACCGGGTTGATCAGCACCATTATTTATATTTATTTAAGTTTTAATGTAGGGTTGTACGGGGAAGGAAGCGTAAATTTTTATTATACGGTGATGAGTATTTACGGGTGGATATTATGGACCAGGAAAGATACGCAACAACACTTGTTGCTAAAGATTGCTTCTTCCAGCAAGAAAGAATGGATATACCAACTGGCATTTTGTTCTTTTTTTTATGTGGTGATCTTTGTTATCCTGCACTGGCTCAAAAAGAACAACTATTCTACAGAAACAATTCCCTGGGCCGATGCCTTTGCCAGTTCCACCGCTTTTACCGGGATGTGGCTGATGGCAAAAAAGAAAATAGAAAGCTGGTACTGGTGGATCGCTACCAATATTGCATCCATCCCATTGTATTTTGTAAAGCATTATGTATTTTCCAGTGTTTATTATATAGTGTTGCTGATCATGGCGGTGTTTGGTTTATTGGAATGGATAAAAAGAAGAAACAATAACAGTCTTGTTGTAAATAACCTCCCGGCTGATTTTGTGCAGCCTAGATAAACTTGTTAAATCACTATAATAATTTTTATAAAATGGACCAGGTCAATAGCTATTGCGGGGCGCTTAACCGGATGAAACCGGACGATTATAATTTGCATAAACTTTACCATGATCAGCATTATGGATTTCCTATTCATGATGACAATGAATTGTTTTGCCGGCTGGTGCTGGAAATAAACCAGGCAGGCTTAAGCTGGACAACCATCTTAAAAAAGCAGGATACTTTTAGAAAGGCTTACGATAATTTTAATATAAAAAAAGTAGCTGCTTATAAGGATAAAGAGGTGCAGCGATTGTTGAATGATCCGGGGATAATCCGCAACCGCCTTAAAGTAAATGCAGCTATCGAAAATGCAAAAACGATCCTGGCGATGCAAAAGGAATTCGGTTCTTTTGAGAAATGGCTCGACCTGCAACATCCTAAAACCAGGGCGGAATGGACAGCTCTTTTCAAAAAGACATTTCGGTTTACCGGCGGAGAAATAGTAAATGAATTTTTAGTGAGCGCAGGATATTTGCCCGGTGCCCATTACGAAGGATGCCCCATCTACAAAAAAGTTATAAAATCAAAACCATCCTGGAATACCAATAAAATCCATGGTTAAGAAAATTGTTATACTGGGTCCCGAAAGTACTGGCAAAAGCACCTTATGCGCCCTGTTGGCGGATCATTATAAAACAACCTGGGTGAAAGAATATGCCCGGGAATATTTACTGGCTAACGGCACCGCATATACGTTTGAAAATTTGCTGGATGTGGCAAAGGGTCAGTTAGCTTTAGAAGACGCTGCCAGCCCGGCTCCTGGCAATAATAATTTTATTTTTATAGACACCGATATGTACGTGCTGAAAGTATGGTGTGAATTTGTTTTTGACAAATGCCATCATTGGGTATTGAACCAGGTGGTGGAGCGAAAATATGATCTTTATTTACTTTGCGATATTGACCTGCCCTGGGTAAAAGATGAATTAAGGGAATATCCTGATCTGCCGACAAGAGAAAAATTATACCATCATTACAAAGATATCATGGTTAACCAGGCAGTGCCCTGGATAAATATCAATGGAAATTATGACGAGCGGTTACAAAAAGCAATAGCAGCGATAAATAAGCTACACTAATTATTGCTGCTACAAATGCCCATAGGGCAGGCAAAATTTTTATATAGTCCAACTCATGTTTCCGTCCTTCTCATCCTTTAAAGCAACGCCCAGCCTAAGCAACTGGTTTCGTATTTTATCGGACGTGGCATAATCTTTTTTTGCTTTTGATTCTTTGCGGATATCCATCAGCAGTTGCATCACTCCATCTAACGCTCCATCGTCGCTGGCCGTTGAGTTTTTGAGGCCAAGGATATCCTGCAGGTAAAGCTTAAATGATTCCTTCAGTAATTGAATAGTGCCAATCGAAACGGCGCCTGCCGGTATATGGCCGTCTTTAATTGAATTAATAACCGGCGCCAGCTCGAACATATTGGCGAGTACTTTAGCGGTGCTAAAATCATCATCCATAAATTCTTCCAGTTCATTCAGCAACTTTACAATCTTTTCATCCAGCGCTGCATCGGCCGGCACCAGGTTAGTGCCTACCGGTAATTTTTGCAATACTTCATATGCTTCCCACAAACGCTTCATTGCTTTTTCACTTGCCTGCAATGCCTCGCTGCTAAAATCTATCGGGCTACGATAATGGCTTTGTAAAATAAAGAAGCGTATCGTCATCGGATCGAAAGGTTGCGTCAGCAAAGGATGGGTGCCGCTAAACATCTCCGTTAATTTTATCTGGTTGTTATAGCTTTTACCCATTTTACGGCCATTCACCGTAATCATATTATTATGTATCCAATATTTTGCCGGTGAATGATGATTGCAAATAGTGCTCTGCGCGATCTCGCTTTCATGATGCGGGAACTGCAGGTCCATACCGCCGCCATGAATATCAAACTCAGCACCGAGGTACTTGGTAGCCATGGCTGAGCACTCAATGTGCCAGCCAGGGTATCCTTCGCCCCACGGACTTTTCCAGCGCATGATGTGTTCGGGGGCTGCCGATTTCCACAAGGCAAAATCAGCCCGGTCCCTTTTTTCTTCCTGTCCTTCCAACTCGCGGGTAGTTTCTAACAGGTCATCGATTATTCTTCCGCTCAGCTTACCATAATCGTGTGTGGCGGCATATTTTTTAACATCAAAATAGACCGATCCGTTTACTTCGTACGCATAACCTTCCGAAATGATCTTTTCGATCATGTTGATCTGTTCAATGATATGGCCGGTTGCGGTAGGCTCGATGCTCGGCTCGATACAATTGAATTGCAGCATGGCCCAATGGAAAAGGTTGGTGTATTTCTGCACCAGTTCCATCGGTTCCAGCTTTTCAAGCAATGCTTTTTTTGTTACTTTATCTTCTGCTTCCCGGCCTTCTTCTTCAAAATGGCCGGCATCGGTAATGTTGCGCACATAGCGTACTTTATAGCCTTTAAAAGTTAAGTAACGATATACAAAATCAAAAGTAACATATGGTCTCGCGTGCCCGAGGTGGCTCTCGCCGCTAACGGTAGGTCCGCAAACGTACATACCCACATGGCCGGGCGTGATCGGGGTGAATGTTTCTTTTTGACGGGTGTAAGAATTATATACTTTTAAAGACATGAGCTACATTATATTTTTATTGTTTTCAATTTATGTTTTAAGCGCCGGCGGGGCTCTCGGGTATCTTTCCTTTTTGGAACTAACTTTTACTGCGTATTTGTTGAACTATAGAAGCGTGGAAAGATATTTATTATTGTCATAGCCTTAGCTACAACATAGATAAAACAAATATGGATAGATGTTTAAAAGCATAAATGATTGCAAATATAGGGTTTTCAATTAATCGGGTGAGCGGCTGATATCAGTAAGAATGGGAAAGTGATCGCTCAGTTTTTTCGGAACGCGGATGAACTGGTTTACCAGGTACTGCTTGTCTACAAAAATATTATCGATCCTTAATGTAGGAGAAATACCGCTAAAAGTTCTGCCCATGCCCCTACCCTTTTTCACAAAAGCATCCTGCAGGCCTTTGCCGATCGTCTCATATGGATATGAATTCGGTACGTCATTGAAGTCGCCGCATACAATTACCGGGTAGGGACTTTTGTCTATTTCGGCCCTTACCCTTTCTGCCTGCAAACGCCGTTTTAAAAAGGCATTTTTAAATTTGGTGACTAGGTTTTTCGATTTCTCAATATCCCTGTCAGTTTTCATAGATGGGTTTTGGATATAGTTTAAGTTGGTCGGGCTAAACCTGAGTGACTGCAAATGACAATTAAATACCCTGATGGTATCGGCACCGGCCACTATATCCGCGTATTGAAAAATCGAATTGTAGTCATTGGGAAAATTACTGACGGTTTGCTTGTTAATAAAAGGGTATTTTGAAAATATAATGATACCAAAGTGTTGCTGGCTAAGGAAATTTTCCTTGTAATTGTAGCTATAGAAATAATCCGGCATATCCAGTTTGTGCATAAAATCGAAGACCGAATAAAAACTATACTTCCGGTAATATGGATTGTTCAGATCTGCTAAAGTATCACCACTCACCATCTCCTGGAAACAAGCGATGTCTGGTTTAAATTCGTTTACCAGGCTGATCATTTCATTGTATGTTCCCGGATTTTCCCTGTACTTCATGATATCGAACTGTGCTACGTTCCAACTCATGATACGCAGATCGCCTGGCTTTTTTTCCATGGTAAACGAAGCCGAAAACCGGAAGGGGATTATATTCCTGATGTGATTGAAAGTTAGCGCAATGGTAACAAGGAAAATAAGTGTCCAGCGAAACTTTATAAATAGCCAAAAAACAAAAAAAACAAAAAGTACCACCAGTAAATAAAATAAGGATAAGGTTAGAAACCCTAAGGGCCACCAGGAGGCGGAAAATAATAGCTCGCTGTAGCAACCGAATAGAAATAACAAGGCTACTACACAATTAGTAATGATAAAAAACTTTTTTGTTAACCTGCGAAAGAAGCTTTTTGGCATTGCATAAAGATAGGGTATGGGGTTTAAAAAAATATCCCAAATACGAGCTGTATTGGAATTCAACTATCGTTCACCTCCAAAGCCAGGTTGGTGAACAACGGCAATAATAGCTGTAATTATTTTTGGCAAACAAAATGGTAAGCGAAAATTTAGTACTCAGCAACAAGTATAACATTTGATCAGTTGTAGTAATGGCGGGTTGTGCAGGTTCTGTTTTAGTTAACGGCAATAGTTAAATTTGTACGCTCAGCTTATTGCAGGTCTTCTTCGGCGGCTCTTTTTAAAATATTTTTTTCTTCATCTGTCAAAAAATGAAAGCCTTTCTGGTTGATCTTGTCCAGTATCTCATCCACCCTTTGCTGCGTAACATTAGAAGTTTTTTGGTAGGGCTTGCGGCCATCAGATTTATAAAAAACCTTTTCTTTCAGCGAAACGGAATGGGCTTTTTTATTGGGATTAAAAAGATTCATCAGCCAATTATAGAAGTTATTCATCCAGAGGCTTCCGTCTTTCTCCTTACGTAGTAAATATACAAACAGGAAACCAGCAAATCCGCCGCTGAGATGAGCTGCACTAAAAGCAACACTTTGTGAAGCCACACCGGCAAAATCGATAAAAATATAAATCAATGTAAGGATCCAGATCGGGATACCACCATTCAAATTTTTAAAAAAGCGGTATTGCGGAGCGAGTGTCGTAGTGGCAACGGCTACCGCCATGGTAGGGGCGTTTGCACCGATCAAAGAACTATATCCAATTGCTGGCTGAAGTGAAGGAACCAGGTAATT
>JBDSLD010000001.1:0-17001 GCA_039916545.1 Ferruginibacter sp. | reverse complement strand
TTATGTGTGTTATAAATTTAACTGAATTTTTTGGTACGGGTGAACATATTAACGACCGGTTTAAAAACAGGCCGTAGACTTTTGAAAAAGCGATAATAGAACTCTTTATTAAACAACTGCGAATCATGCATTGCTTTGTAAGTCAGCAAAGCGCCCAATGGCGCCAACACCAATATCGATAGCCACATCCCGATAAATGGGGAGGTAATATCATCTTTAACAAATTTCTCGCCAAACATATTAAGCAGGTGAAACAGGAGGAAAAAAACGATTGCCACCACAAGTGGCATACCAAGTCCGCCTTTGCGGATAATGGAGCCAAGCGGCGCACCAATAAAAAACAATACCAGGCAGGCCAGCGATAAAGAGAATTTCCGGTGCCATTCTATTTGGTTGTTACGCAGGTCCTTTTTCTTGTTGTCCCATTCCGCTCCTGAAAACTGGTAAGTATTTTTCATGGTGTTGACAATATTGATAGAATTTTCATACACCACGTACTTAGCGGTATCGGGTAGCAGATCAGAAAAGTCATTGATCTTTTGTTTTACCGGCGAAGCTTTTTTCCAAAGGCTATCAGGTAAATGGTTATACTTAAGCTGGCTGCCCATTTCAATGCTAAACCTTTTACCAAGCGCATTTCTTACTTTGGTTAATGAGTCAATCGAAAAATTGAGTTGCCGGATGCTCAACATTTTATAATCGTTCTTAAATATACTGTCCGGCGTATTCCCCATTTGTAGCGAACTGAGGTCAAAGAGTTTTTTATATTCTTTAAAACCCAACCGGATAAATTCCGTGCTGGTATCAATCGAGTTGCCTCTTTCCTGGTAACGAAAACCATTGTACAAGGTAAACTCCAAAAATTTTTTGTCAGCAGAAATGCCCATGGTGCCTTTCTCCGCAACAATGCTGTTGTCCTGTAATATAGGCTGTTGCTCATAAATCAGCACATTGTGGATCGTTTTACCATCGCTGTCTTTCTTACCCACTTTAATGGAATAACCCGGGATGTGGTTGTAAAAAGTTCCCTGCTTAAGATCAAGCGCGGGCTTTTTATAAGAAATATCGAAGTAAAGTGTTTTGAATTTAAGGTTGGCATACGGAATAACGTAATTGGCAAAGAGAAAGGTGACGCCACAAAGCAACGTAGAAACCAACATTAGCGGACGCATAAAACGCAACAAGGAAATACCCGCGGATTTAATAGCTACCAATTCAAAGCTTTCTCCCAGGTTGCCAAATGTCATGATAGAAGAAATTAGGATGGCAATGGGCATGGCAAGTGTGAGCAGGGAAGCGCTGGCATACCAAAGAAATTTACCGATCGTCAGCAGGTCGAGGTCTTTACCGACCAGGTCATCGATGTACTTCCAGAGGCTCTGCATCATCAATACAAAAAAGGCGATAAAGAACGTTGCGATAAACGGCCCGATAAATGATCGAAGAATAAGCTGGTCTAATTTTTTTATCATGTGGCTGCCCGCCCGGACGGAACTTTTTAATCCTCAATTTTTGATGTGTAATTTTAAAAAACAATAACCTGGAAATCCGCCATCGCACATTAAAATGTAACTTGTTAAATGATGACCAAAAAAACAAAAATAACCCTTTCTGCCAAGGAACTGGAATTGGTTTGCAACAAAGACTGGATTTTAACTAAACATATCATCATAGAAAAAGTTTACCAACTCTTTGGGACACTGTCTTCTTCCATGCAGCAACATATCCTGGAAAAGGGGCCCGCATTGCCTGGAGAGGCGAAGGTGAGTAATCCAAAAATATCCCGTGGAGAAAATTACAAGGATCTTCCTTATGTTATGCTGGATTATCCGCGCTATTTTACAAAGGAGGCCACACTGGCGGTAAGGACATTGTTCTGGTGGGGAAACTTCTTTAGCATAAACCTCCATCTATCCGGCGCATGCAAGGAAAAAGCGATTCCTGCATTGATCAGGAACTTTACGCTCCTTCAAAATGAAGAGTATTGGATATGCGTTCATACTGATCCCTGGCAACATCATTTTGAAGAAGATAATTACCTGCCAATGGAAAAATACACAGCGGTGGAATTTGCAGCTATCCTTCAACGTGAGCCTTTTGTCAAGATCGCGAAACGTATCTCCCTGGAGCAATGGGACGATGTGGCAGGATTTTTAGACCATCATTTTAAAAATATGATGCAGCTTTTACAAACTAATTTCCCAGGCGGTGAAACAGGTCTTTTACCTGGTATTCCCACAACTGGCTCTGGTCTTTGATATCTTTCTTTTCTGCGAAATCCTTTATCACTAATATTGTTTGATTGGTTACTTCAGATTTTTCAATACTAAATTCAAAATACTCTTCTTTAGGTGCATGCAACCAATGATAACGGATGTATTTATCTTCTTCACCTTCCATTAATTCAGCCTGCTCATCAGAGCCGTTCCACGAAAAGCTAAACACGCCATCCCGCTCATCTACTTTATCAGCAAACCACTCCTGAAGACCGGCCGGGGTACTTAAAAAATCATACAATATGCCTGGCGAACATCTAACCGGGTATTCCAGCGTATACAAAACTTTCTTGCTCATCCCAATAATTTAAATTCATATAGAATAGTGCAATAATAACAAAATAATCGAGGCGACAAAATATTTTTTTATTTAATCATGTTAAACTTATTATATCAATTTATTAAACAATGCTTTTTTGACTTTACCAGATACTATTTCAATGTGACCGGATACTAAAATTTACCAATATTTTTTTGGTGACATATCCTAAATAGTATAAATTACGTTTAAGTAAGATATGTTTGCCACCCCCCAATATTTTTATGGACGCCCACCTGACTTTATTTTAACCTAACACTTAAAAATTCCGGCCATTATGAGTATGCGTCAACTCAAGATCACTAAATCTATCACTAACCGCGAAAGCCAAAGTCTAGAAAAGTATCTCCAGGAAATCGGTAAAGTAGAACTAATCTCTGCCGAGGAAGAAGTTAAACTAGCCATCCTTATTAAACAGGGTGACCAGCTGGCACTGGATAAGTTAACAAAAGCCAATCTGCGCTTTGTTGTTTCCGTTGCCAAGCAATATCAGAACCAGGGTTTAACATTGCCCGATCTGATCAATGAAGGAAATGTAGGCCTGATAAAGGCTGCCCAGCGATTTGATGAAACGCGTGGGTTTAAATTTATATCCTACGCCGTTTGGTGGATACGTCAAAGTATCCTGCAGGCACTGGCAGAACAATCAAGAATTGTGCGTTTGCCATTAAACAAAGTAGGGCTTACAAATCGCATCAGTAAAGCCTATTCCCAATTGGAGCAGGAGTACGAGCGCGAGCCAACTTCTGAAGAGATCGCTTATTTATTAGATCTTGAAACGGAGGAAGTAGCCGCTACCATTGGCGCTGCGGCCCGTCATGTAAGTATGGACCAGCCGTTTTCAGATGGTGAAGAAGGCTCTTTAATAGATGTGTTGGAAAATCCCAATGCGGAAAGTACAGACATGCATTTGTCGTTTAGAGTTTCCCTGTCAACAGAAATCGATCGTTCATTAAGTACACTGACTGAAAGGCAAAAAGACGTGATCCGTTTTTTCTTTGGAATCGGCGTGGATCATCCGCTGAGCCTGGAAGATATTGGCGAAAGATATAGTCTTACGAGAGAAAGAGTGAGGCAGATAAAAGATAAGGCGATCACCAAACTGCGGTCTACCAACCGATGTAAATTGCTGCGGACCTATTTAGGTGCGTAATGTAATGCCAGCCATGATTAGTTTTTTAAATATCGTTATGGTGCGTCCCGTTGGGGATCACATATCGGTAGTATTCGCAAGTTTACTACGGGATCCGTCAGGAACATAACATTGCTATACCCGGGCACTTATATTTCGTTTCTTACGAATTGACATTGCTGTTACATTTATTCTACCGATATTTTACCCCTGGCGGGATATGAATGCATTTCCTGGATAATTTATAGTTCAAAGCGGTGACAGCGGCAGTATCCGGTGAGAAGTCGTAAAATTATTTTAATAAAACACAGGTAACACTTTAGGGTATATCATCCCGATAGTTTTTATGCCAAAGTAAACCCGGCTTCTTTCATAATTCCATACATTTGCAAAAAATTAAGAGTGAACTTTTTTAGTTCACTTCTTTGTTTATGTCCATTTAATCAAATAAATAATTATGTTCAATTCTTTAAGTGAAAAGCTTGAAAGCGCCTTTAAAAATATCAAAGGTGAAGGAAGGATCTCCGAACTCAACATTGCCAATACGGTAAAAGATATTCGCAGGGCCCTGGTAGATGCGGATGTTAACTATAAAATTGCCAAGGAATTTACTGATACCATTAGAGAAAAGGCACTGGGTGAAAAAGTGCTAACCGCAGTTAGTCCGGGCCAGTTGATGGTAAAGATCGTGAAAGACCAGTTGACCGAACTAATGGGCGGCAGCGAAAGTGAATTCAATATCAGCGGCAATCCTGCCATCATTTTAGTTGCGGGCCTGCAGGGTAGTGGTAAAACGACTTTCAGCGGTAAACTTGCTTATTACCTGAAAACAAAAAAAGGAAAATCACCTTTGCTGGTGGCAGCAGATATTTACCGTCCTGCGGCGATCGATCAACTGGAAGTGTTGGGGGGCCAGGTTGGTGTTGAGGTTTATAGCGAAAGAGAAAATAAAGACGCGGTAAGCATTGTACAAAATGCCATCAAAGAAGCCAGGGCAAAAAATAAAAATGTGATCATCATCGATACTGCCGGCCGGTTGGCCGTTGATGAAGTAATGATGACCGAGGTTGCCAATATTAAAGCCGCGATCAATCCACAGGAAATATTATTTGTGGTAGATAGCATGACCGGCCAGGATGCAGTGAATACCGCTGCCGCCTTTAACGAGCGCCTTGACTTTAGCGGCGTGGTACTTACAAAACTGGATGGCGATACAAGAGGTGGTGCCGCATTGTCAATCAAGTACACGGTGAATAAACCCATCAAATTTGCCAGCAGCGGCGAAAAGATGGAAACACTGGATGTATTTTACCCGGAAAGGATGGCCCAGCGAATTTTGGGGATGGGTGATATTGTGAGCCTGGTAGAAAAGGCGCAGGAACAGTTTGACGAAAAGGAAGCCGCGCGCCTGGAAAAGAAGATCCGCAAAAATCAATTTGACTTTGAAGATTTTAAAACCCAGTTGCAACAGATCAAAAAAATGGGTAACCTGAAAGACCTGATGGGCATGATACCAGGTATTGGAAAACAAATCAAGGATGTCGATATCAATGACGATGCTTTTAAAGGCATTGAAGCAATGATCAATTCGATGACACTGGAAGAGCGCCGCAATCCTGATGTAATTAATCCGGGACGTAAAATGCGGATTGCGAAAGGTAGTGGAAAGGATATTGCTGAATTGAATCAGTTTTTAAAACAATTTGAACAAATGAAAGGCATGATGAAGATGATGAACAAGATGCCGATGGGTAAGATGCCGGGAATGGGTAAACGATAACCGCGCCGTGTACTACGCCGAAAGCCACTTTGCAACAGCAGCGTGGCTTTTTTTATGCCGTTTACTACAAAGGCTGGCGCGAACAAGTTTATTTTATTGAATAGTGTTACTTTTCAGTTATTATTAATAGCTCCCGATACAATCATTTTAAAAAAAGGTGTGTTTATCTGCATGCCTTCTATTTTCTTTTATGCTGGAGCAATTTTGCCATTGCCCAAAGAACCGACTATTTATATAAACATCTTACTATCCAAAATGGATTGGTAAGTAACCAGGTAGCCGAAGTATGCCAGGATCATGATGGCTTTATATGGATTGGCACGCAAACAGGCCTGCAGCGATATGACGGCAAGCGCTTTAATACTTACCTGGCTGATATTCATGACCCAAATGCGTTGCAAAACGACTGGATCAGCGCAGTTTTTGAAGATAGCAAATCCCGTTTATGGATCGGCACCGACCAGGGAGCTCCGTACCTTTTCAACCGGAGCACTCAAAAGTTTTACAATTTCAATTTACATATTCCCCCGGGTTCAAGAAAAATAACCGGTGTATGGCAATTTATAGAAGATGCGAAAGGAAATGTCTGGCTTGCTGCACACGATGGATACTATAAATTTAATGAAAGTACCCGGCAGTTTGAATCACAGAATACCCTGTTGAATATCGGTCCGGGTACGATGCCCAGTGGTATATCTGTTGACGCGGCCGGTGATATCTGGTTTGCTACTACAGGAGGTATTAAAAAGTTGGATAGTAAAAATAACAAGGTTTATGATAAAGGCAATAATGGTGGCAACCTGGCGGTCTTTAGTATCAAAGAGCCGGTAGGCAATATTCTTTTTGATAAAAAAGGAAATATGTGGATCAGTACCGGTTATGATAGTTACTTATACCGCTACAATATGCCTGCGAACAGATTAACTTCCTACACTTTTGAAAGGTCGAGCCGTTTGCCATGGATGAAACTATCACAAAAAGAATACCTGGGCCGCCTTTTTCTTTCCAGTAACAACGAACTTTTTGTTCCTTTGCTTTCCCGCGGGCTTGCGGTCTATGATTACGTAAATGATAGTTTTGCCATAATCAATGCCACCAATAATATTGCCCAGGGACTTCACATGAATATGAATTCTTTTGGCTCTTTGCTATTATGCGAAGATAGAGAGAGAAATATCTGGGCCGCGGGGGATATGGGGATTAATATTTTTAAGCTGGATAAGCCTCACTTCATTACGCACGGGCTCCCCAAACGCAATGATGCAGATGCACTGCCTTCTGAAGTTTCGGACTTTTTGCAAACTGCTAACGGTGACGTATATGTGAGCTACTATTTTGAAAATGGCGGCATAAATCAATTTGATAAAGACTTGAATTTGAAAAAGCATTTTGGCATTAAGCAAAATGAAGGTTCAGATGGAATCAATAACCAGTTGTGGAATTTGTTCCAGGACAATAAGGGTATTATCTGGGCGCCCAACCAGGCGGGTACTATTTTACAGCTCGATCCAGTGAGCAACCATATCGGCGTTCTAAAAGACAGTTCTCTTTTCGGTTCTATCAACCAGGTGCAACAGGATGCAGCAAACAATACCTGGATTGGCCACCAGCGAAAGGGCCTGGTAAAAATTGATGCCGTCACCAAAAAGATTTCGTTTTATTCAAATTTCAAAAAACCGGATGTAAATCCCAGGCGACGGGTATTTTGTTTTTTATTTGATGAGGATAAAATTTGGGTTGGTACTATGCTCAATGGCCTGCAATTATTTGATACAAAGACAGGTACCTTCCTGGAAGCATTCCTGTTGGACGAGAAAGACAGTAACTCTATCAGTAATAATAATATCACGGGCATACTATCTTATAACAAGGATACCCTGGTGATTGCAACACTTGGCGGTATAAACATTTTTGATAAGAGAAAGAAGATTTTCAGCACCATCTCTAGTAAGGACGGGCTTCCCAACAATCTTACGCAAGCCATTATACTGGACGGCAGAAAAAATTTATGGGCGGCATTTGCCGGGGGCCTTAGCAAAATAAACCTGCGTGATCACAGCATTATCAATTACGATGAAAGTGACGGCATTATTGATAACCGCTTTAACAATCGGTTTCTGCAGATGAAAGATGGTCGCCTGCTTGTCGGGGCTTCTAAAAGTTTTTTAGCCTTTGATCCATTCAGCGTTAAGAGCAATAAAGTTCCGCCGGATGTGACAATTACCGACTTTAAAGTTTTCGGAAAATGGTTATTTGTAGACTCGCTGATTAACACAACCGAGCCTGTAAGGCTTTCGTATGATGACAATAGCATCCAGATAGAGTTTGCAGCCTTGCTATACAACTCTTCCAGTAAATTAAAATATTTTTACCAGCTGGAGGGCATCGATAAAAACTGGATACCTGCAGGTGACGAACAGGATGTTCATTACTCGAAACTGCCGTCCGGCCATTATATTTTTAATGTAAAATGTGCCGACCGGGATGGTGTTTTTTGTAAAAACAGCACAACGATCCGCATCAACATCGCACCTCCTTTCTGGCAGAGATGGTGGTTTACCCTGCTGCTGTCTCTGCTGGCAATTATTTTAATTTATATTATCATCAAATGGCGGGAGAGGAATATAAAAGCACTGGAGGCGGAGAAGACAAAACTTCAACAACTTACGGCAGAGAGATATAAGGCCCAATTTGAATCGGAACAGATCAGCAGTTTTTTTTCTAATTCCCTGTTTAATAAAAATGATGTAGATGATGTGTTGTGGGATGTCGCAAAAAACCTGATCGGTAAGCTGGGTTTTGTTGATTGCATGATTTATTTATGGAACGATGATAAGACCAGGCTCGTTCAGAAAGCCGGGTATGGACCAAAAGGCTCCCTGGAAGAATTGGAGAAAAAACATTTTGATGTATTGCCGGGGCAAGGCGTGGTAGGTACAGTGGCACAAACCGGTGAGTTCCTGATTATACCAGATACAACTGTCGACCAACGTTACCGGGTAGACGATCTTGAAAGGTTGAGTGAGATTTGCGTCCCTATCAAATATAACGAGCAACTATTGGGTGTGATAGATAGTGAACATTACGACAGGAACTTTTTTACCAGGCAACACTTGCAGGTATTAAATACAATTGCGAGCCTGGTAGCGGCTAAAATAAAATCAATCGAATCCGAACAACGGCTAAGGCATCAAAAAGCGGAATTAGCAGATATTAATCAACAACTGGCGGAGGTACAATTGGCAGCACTTCGAAGCCAGATGAATCCACATTTTATTTTCAATGCATTGAATTCGATAAAGAAATTCGTGATAGCCAATGAGCCGGCCAATGCAGAGAAATACCTGGGCAAGTTTTCAAAACTTATCCGTTCGATCCTCGATAACAGCCAGACGGGCATGGTGACCATTGAAAAGGAATTACAACTATTAAAGTTGTACCTCGACCTGGAACAATTGAGGTTTGGAAGCAAATTGACTTACGCTATAAATGTGGATGAAGACATTAACGCTGCGGAAATTCGCATACCATCAATGATCGTACAGCCATTTGTCGAAAACGCTATGCTGCACGGAATTATGCACAGGGAAGATGGCGGAACCGTGGAGATTTCATTTAATTCGAATGCAGACTGGCTGGAAATTATTATTGAAGACAACGGAGTGGGTAGGGCAAAATCTGCAGAATACAAAGGCAATAACATGGAGCCGCATCATTCGATTGGCATTGAGGTAGCTACCAAAAGATTGCAGGCGCTTAAAAAGAATACCAATACACCGGCCGGCATAGATATTATTGATTTGAAAGATAATGCAGGCGAAGGCACTGGAACCAAAGTAATTATTTCAATACCCATTCAGTAAAAAAAATAAAATGATACGAACCATTATTATTGAAGATGAGCCGGTAAGCAGGGAAACGCTTACCATTATGTTAAAACGTTATGCCGCCGATATCGAAATTGTGGATACCTGTTCCAATCCAACGGACGGAATAGAAAGTATTGCGAAACATCAGCCGGACCTGGTTTTCCTGGATATACAGATGCCAAAGATGAACGGTTTCGATATGTTGAAGAAGATCGACCCCATTAACTTCAAGGTGATATTTACGACCGCATTCGATCAGTATGCAATTAATGCGATCCGGGTAAGCGCGTTGGACTACCTGTTAAAGCCAGTGGATGATGAGGACCTTGCTATTGCCATTCAAAAATGCAAACTGAGTTTGCAGGAGAATAAACCCCAGTTGCAGGTGACCAATTTATTAAATAACCTGGGCAAAAATCCACTGGATAAAACATTGGCGCTATCTTTTTCGGATGGCATCACCTTTGTAAAAATAAGTGATATCCTGAGGGTGGAGGCCAACGGTCGGTATGCAAAATTTTACCTGCTGAATAAGGAAACACACCTCGTGAGTAAAACGCTGGGAGATTTTGAAGAGATATTATCCGCCAATGAATTTTTTAGGATACACGATTCATCCATCATTAACCTTAACCACATAAAAAAGTATATCCGCGGCGACGGAGGCTCTGTAATATTATCAGATAATACCGAACTGCAGGTGGCAAGGAGAAGAAAGGATGATTTTTTAAAATTTATACCGAAGCTGTAAAAGCAATACCCAACCTAATTAACTCACTGCAGATGGAAAAAAGAACCCCACCAGTGCGGCGATCTTCCAGTCAATAATTATCTCTGGCCACCTAATACACAACGATTTTCGTTTTAATAAGCCTGCCATATCTTGTCGTTTGATTCATTTATTAAATTGAACATGGGTATGAATACGAGTATAATTTTAAGCGTTGCTGCGGTGCTGGTCATCCTTATTGTGGCTATTGTAATTGGTATGTCAGTTAAACCACCGGCAGCAAAGGCATTGCAGCAACCTTCCAAAAAATCAATGGATACTTTATTACTGCCGGCACAGGGCAACGATAAATGGTGGATAAAATTGAATAAAGTGAACCAGTTGGAACTGGCCTTGTTGCTCGCTGGTATGGCCTTGCCTGCCTGGGAAAAATATACGTCTTCTGATCCTGCCAGTTACCAGGATACTTCTTCGATGTTGCCAACAGTAATCGATAAAAACCTGCTGGCTGTTTCCCTAAAAGAAATAAAGGCAGTCGCATCACTGGCGGCTGGCAGTAATTATCAACAGATCAATAAATGTTATAACCAATTCATTGGCCCCGTTATAGCATTGCAGGATGGGAACTGGGCACCACCATATGCGGTAAAGAAAATATTTTTATCCTGTTACATTATCTTGAAAGGAATAGCCGAAAACAATAAAGCCAATTATAACGAAAACTTTTTCGCGGTAGCGATCGATCATTCGCTAGACTGTATTGACATAGCCAAATTGTACACCAATATGCAGGTTGAGCAGATTTTATCAGGTTATCGATTCTCATTATAAACCGAAGTTGAAATTACCATTCAATACGCTCCCGCCTCCGCGGGGCCATTGCTGTTCTCCTTCAGTTACATCTCACTTTTAATCAAATTGAATCAATGTAGTTTTCATAAAATTTTAAGTTATGAAAAATATATATTTACTGGTGCTCGTCTTTTTTTTGTCTGGTAATGTAATAGCACAAAATATAGGTATCCGCACACTCACGCCCCAGAGTGCATTAGATATAAATGGTGACCTTGCGCTAAGGCCGGGGTCGATCACGCTCGGCGTTAGCGTGGCTGACAATATTGATCTTGCTACCACGCCTTATTCTTTCTATAATTTGATGGGTGTTGGGTTTCGCAGCATGTCAGGTTTCTCTGGCGGCAAAGATGGAAGGGTTGTGACACTGCACAATGCAAGTAATTATTCTTTTACTTTATTAAATAATTCAGCGGCTTCTTTGCCGGAAAATCAAATCGTAATTCCCGGTGGCGCCTCCATAAATATCTTAAGCGGGGGAAGCGTAACCATGATGTACAGCCGGTTGACATCTAAATGGAATATTGTTTCCTCCATATTTACCAGTGGCCAGGAAGGCATCCAATGGAACACAGGTGGCAATGCCAATACCATTGCCGGTAATAATTTTATCGGTACTACCGATGCAACCGACCTGGTTGTTAAAACAGGTAGTACTGAAAGGATGAGGATCAGTAGTATCGGCAATATTGGTATCGGAACAAATGCGCCTTATCAAAAATTAACGGTACAAACCGCTGTTAATAATTATGGAATGATACATACCGATGGTACAAATTCCGTGGGTACTTTTATAGATGCTACTTCTGGTCAATTCGGAACGCTGACCAACCAACCACTTTCTTTTTTTACCTGGGGGCAGGCGCCCAAACTTACTTTAATACAAAACGGTAATGTTGGTATTGGTACAACTATACCCCAAACAGATCTGCATATAAATCCGAATGGGGCTGGTAGTTTGCTGATCGGCACCAACCGAACCAGTGGCGGATATACTGCAATTGAAATGGGCATATCATCGCAAAGTAACGGTTACGGTTACCTGCAGACTACCAAAGCGTCAGGCACCAGCTGGGGCAACCTCATCATCAACCAGAGTGGCGGTACGGTAGGGATTGGAACTACTTCCACCTACATTGATACAAAGCTTACGGTGAGCCAGGCTACCGGCGGACCAAACTACTCCGGTATCGCCGCTACGGCAAGTGGGCCTTCACCTTATGCGGCCATTAAAGCGCAGGCGAAAAATGGCGCGGATGCGTTGATAATTGATGGACCAATCCGGGTCTCAAATACAGAGAACCGCGTGATCTACCAATTGAAAACACAGACTACAAATTCGGGGGCTGACGGGTATTTGGATGATAATTTTACAGGCTTACCGGGTGAGCCGGATGGTGTCATTACAATAAGGATAGACAATCCATTGAGCAATGGAGATCCCAATGCCATTATTATTTATTCCTTTCTTAACTTTTATGAGAACAATAAAAATTATCAAAGCTACCTGATATACGATGTACTGATTCAGAAGTGGTTTATCAGGTATAAGTATGATGTTTATGTAGGCTCACCGAGCCCCAATCATAGCCTGGGCCTGAATATCATGATCATTAAACAGTAGCGGGTGAGGTAAATTCGCAAATCAAAATAGTATTGACACTCATTAGCCCTGGCTAAAAGTTAGCCGGGTTTTTTATTTTACAGGCGACCTCTGCCGTGGTATAATGGCATGCAATTTTGAATAATCAATTGGCCCTATTGATATGCCTCTTATCTGCTTCAATTAGAAGATAAAAAAAATCAAGCAGTTACCGGAATACGCTTAGTTGCTTCCTCCTGTTGAACTGTGCAAATTATTTTTACCGTTCAATACAAATTTACTACCACGGAAGTATTGTTGCCTGCCTTTGAAAACGTTCAACTTTTTACGATAAAACCGAAGGATAACTTCGCTAAAATTATAAAAGTAATTACCAGGAAATTTCATATAAGTATCAAATCATAAAAATATAAAACACACGGTTTAAAAAAACGAAAATTAGCATGAAACAAATGAAATTCTCAACAGCAATCGTTGTTATCCTGGTAGCCCTTTTTTTGCCGGGTTGTAAAAAATCAGTTGTTGCAACTCCGGAAATTATTGCTCCAAAAAACAATATCGCTTATATATATAAAACAGATAATTCGGACGGCCTCGCTTTTAAAGCTTTGCTTGAAGAGAATGATTGCCATGTCATGCTCATTGATAAATTTAAAGTTCCTTCAATAGATTACAGCGACTATAATTTGATCGTGATTGATCACAACACAGATGAGATCAGCATAGGAAGTTCATGGACCCGGGAAGATACCGCAGCGATCCAGGCCTCCGGTAAACCGATGCTTTTAATTGGTATTGGCGGACTTCAATACGCCAATAAGATTAAGAACACTGCTAACTTTTTAAACACAAGCCAGTGGAACGATAAAGCCTTTTGGGTTAAAGATAAAACGGGTATGCTTTATAATAAACCTTACAAAATATCTATACCCACTTCTACGCCGCAGGTTACACTTTATCCCGGCGCAGTCCAGGCTGCGGGGCAACTGACATTTGCCGGTACGCTTGATAAGGTAACTTTATTTGGAGATTTTGTGGTTGCCAAAAACTATTGTCCTGTGACATTTGAAAAGAACCGCTATTTAACTTTCGGATTTTATAAAGGAGTTGAAAGCATGACCTCTAACGGTCGGAATTTTATGGTTAACCTGGTTTATTATGTCGGTAACCTGGCTATGTAGTTAATGCAAGCAGCCAATTTTTTTTACCACATGCAATTAAAATAATCAGTTCCTGCAAATATAATTTACCCATCAGCGGTATTTCAAAAAATGGAATATGAAAAGTATAATCTTAAGAAAAATTTTAACGGCCATTATCTTTTTTTTACCGATCGGGTTATTTGCGCAGCAGAAAAATAATGATGGTCCCATTCATCTGAAAATAAAAAGACTCAACGATTCGTACATCGATGTCTACCACAACAAACCTTTCGGCAATAGTAAATTCCCAATACTGCTTTTTTGCCAGGGAAGTGGCTACGACTCAAACACAGCAGGTTTTCTGAAGCTGGTAAAGCAGTTTGAAAAGAAAGCCGTAGGTATTGCAATAGAAAAAGAAGGGGTGAACTATGGTGATAAGGGCGATACATTATCTGACAATTATAAACAGCACAATGCCGTTTACAACCGGCTCTATGATTACCTGAGATTGTTTCAATATATGAAAGTAAATGCATCCTGGTGGAATGGTGAGGTATATGTCATCGGTGGGTCGGAAGGCGGGCTTCTGGCTGGGATGATCGCGTGTTTTTATCCCAATGTGAAAGCTGTTGCGATCCTTTCTTTTGGGGGTGCTTTAAATTTCGGTGAAGCATGGCCAATTTCAAGCGGTTTACAAAAGACGGAGGATGGAGCTATAAAATCTGAAATTGATAACGAGATAAAGACGGTAAAGGACTCATTGAATTATATCCGCTCCAATGCAACCTGGGTGAAATCATACAGCGGTGATGATAATACTTATGCCTGGTGGAATTCTATTATGGACCTGCGGCTGGAGAATGCTTTACTTGACCTGCAAATTCCTATCTACCTGGCGCAGGGGGCACAAGATATGATGGCGCCTCCTGTTTCCGCGCAACGACTAAATGAAAGCTTTATTCAGCGTGGTAAAACGAATCTCTGTTATAAAGAATATAAAGAATATAGCCATGGTTTTTCAGACAGGGAAAACAAGTCTCATATCGGGCAAGTGTTTACAGAGGCGATAAAATGGATGTTAGAAAAAAAGTAACCATTTTTTATTTATCAGTTGATTATATACTGTGCCCTGTTGTATAACCTAATTAAATAAATTTTAAAACTAAACTATAATTATGACGACAAAAAATATTGAACTTGTAAAGGAAAGCTGGCAGCTGGTTGCGCAAATTGATATGGAAATAGTAGGAGGTTTATTTTATGGACGCCTTTTTGAAATCGCTCCTGAAGTAAAGCCTATGTTTAACAGGAGCCCTATACCGGAACAGTCTAAAAAATTATTAACCATGCTATCCTACGTTATTTCGAAATTGGATAAGCTGGATGAAATTTTGGACGAAGTAGCCAAGCTTGCAAGACGGCATACAAAATATGGTGTAGCAGATGAACACTATATCGCAGTCGGTGATGCTTTGTTGTGGACATTGCAAAAGGGCCTGGGAGAGCATTGGAATGAGGAATTGAATACTGCATGGACGGACATTTATGGATTATTATCAGCTGCAATGATAAGTGCGCAAAAAAATGAAAATGTGCAAGTAGCTACGCTGTAATAAATTTAAATTAGTGACAGCAAATTAATCACCATGAAAAAATGCATCTTTTTTTTATTACTTATTATAAATATAAAAACCATGTCGCAATCAAGGATAGAAGGCGAATATTATTTTAGAAAGAAGGAAATGGTAGCCGGCTTTAATTTTTCAGCAGACGGTAAGTTCGAGTTCTTTTTTTCTTATGGAGCAGTTGACCGTAGCGCAGCCGGGACTTTCATCATTGAGGGCGACACGCTGAAACTTAAAAGTGATAAAGAACCGGGAAAGGATTTTACAGTAACGGAGCAAACCAGCCAGGGTAGTGGCTATACTATCACATTCGATCATCCAAACAAATATTTATTGGACAATATTCGTTGTGTATTTTATATAAACGGGGAACAGCGTGAAATATTTACTGATAACAAAGGGATAGTCATTGCTGATATTCCTCATTGCGACAGCATTTATGTCCAGCACGAATTGTTTCCTGATATTTTTACCCTTATAAAAGATAAGAATAATACCAACAATACGTTTAAGGTTACCCTCAACCCATCACTGGAAAAAGTTAGTTTTAAAGGCATCGATTTTAAAATCGTAAGTGACAGTATGCTCACCTGTTTTCACAATTACTTTATGCCGCTTGAAGATATAGAATTTACCAAAGAATAAAATATACACACCATGAGCAAATCTGACCAATGGGCCAACATCATTTTGGTGATTTTTATCGTCCTGCACCTGTCCGTTTTAATAATTGGTTTTATTTCCGGCAAGGCCCCCTGGTTGGCTGTGATATTAAATTTAATCGTTGGGTTATCGATTGTTATTTATTGGCTACAAAAAGAACTTCGCATTGTGCAGCACAACATTGAATCAACGGAGATAATTGTGCTGTGCTTTGAAGTTGCAGTAATTGGATTAAGTATTTATCTGCTAAGTTCCGGCCGCTGGACCAATTGGCTTAAAACAGTGCAATATGTCTTTTTTGGAATTCATTTTTTATGCCTTGTGGCGTTTCTTGTCTTTATGTTAACTTTCAAAATGAATAAGCTGATTTAGTATTGCATTAGCTGTGATCGCCGGAACAGGTGGGTGTGCCCGGATTTATGCCGGCTTCTAAATTACTGAATTTCCTTAACGGAAATGCACCAGGGCAAGATATTATGCACCTCAAATACGTTTAGATTGCCTGAAAATGAAACTGGTAAAGAAAAAGAGTATTTTAAATAGATTTTATCAAATGTTTATTAATTTAAACAATTGAATTTGGTTTTTGCAGGCGGCCTTAGTATCTTCGCCTTCCTTTTTTAAGGAAGATTAAAGAAACCCTATTTATTAACAACCCAAAAAAATTTCTATTTTTTATGGCTGTAAAGATGAGACTGCAACGCCACGGGTCTAAAAAAAGACCTTTCTACTTTATCGTAGTAGCAGATGCCCGTAGCCCACGCGATGGCAAATTTATTCAGAAACTTGGTACGTACAATCCTTTGACTGTTCCTGCAACTGTGCAGATTGATCGTCAAAAGGCATTGGACTGGTTACACAAAGGTGCTCAGCCAACTGACACGGTACGTCGTATCCTTTCCTTTAAAGGTGTGTTGTTCCTGAAACATTTGTTGAGAGGTGTAAGCTTAGGCCTGTTTGATGAGGCTGTTGCAATGCAAAAATTTACTACATGGAGTGCAGAGCATGAT